>NZ_JBYTEM010000039.1:0-41777 GCF_058789735.1 Rhodanobacter sp. FW106-PBR-R2A-1-15
CCCCGATGGACTCCTGTAAACGTCAAACTTCTACTGCCTCCCCGGCAGAGCCGGGGGGACTCCCTCGTTGGTCTAGGCATAGACCTTCCCGAAATGCTACCGGGGACGCGTGCAAACATGACCGGACCTGTATCCGCAGCGCTCACCTACGGGGAATGGATCGCTGCGCAAGCGGACGAGATTCAACGCAAAGCGTTGGGCGACGAGCGCGCGACGTTGATGCGTGTTGGCGGCCTTGCCTTCTACCAGCTCTACGACGCGAGCGGTACATACCTGTCGATTGATCGGCTGCGCACTCTGTTTCCCGTGGCCTTCGCAATCTGCGGCATGCGCTAAGCTCGCCTGCTTGATCGTATCGACTTGCACCAGGCAAGGGATGCCATCAGAGACCAGTCACATCCACGACGAATCCCGTCGCTGCAGTCGAATACGGCGGCGGGCTCGTCACACCATAGTGGACCGCGGCAAATTCGCCGGCCACTGCCGAGATGACATTGCTGGCTACCTTGAAGCATCCCCGCATTGAATACAGAAACCAGTCCTGCTCTGCCGGCACTGGTGATTGATTCACTATCTTGGCGTAGGCCATCGGGTCGTTTTGCATGACCGCATAGGTTTTTCCTGCTGCCAGCGTTATCGAATTCGACGGCAAGCTGGGGCCGGCGCTGGCAGTGAGGGAACCGACGATTCGCACATATCGATGCGACGATGAAAACACCATGTCCCCGGCAGCGTTGAAAAACTTGTAATCCGGCATTATCGCCAGCTATCGGTTGCGGGAGATCGAATATGTAGTAATCAACCGGGCATAGCATCGTCCACCAACGCCGCCCACGAAAAAGCCCGCACAGGGCGGGCTTGATCGGGACATGAGTGGCGTGCTGGTTAACTCACTCTGCGACCAGCTCCACCTTCACACGATAGCCGAGCGCCTGCGCGCCACGGCTCAGAGTCTCCAGAGTAAGGCCGGTATCGTTCTCATCCAGCAACCGGCCAAGTGATGCGCGACTGGTATTCATGCGCTCTGCCATGGCGGTCTTGGTGATCCCAGAGGCTTTCATAGCCTGCTCGAACTGCCAAGTGATGACACGCTTGATGGCGATAGCGGTCGCCTCCTCCAGCCGGCCATCTTCCGCCAGGAAGTCGTCGAAGCTGCTACCGATGTGAACATTCTTCTTAGCCATGGCGGCGTACCTCTTTCATGCGTTTGCGGGCAAGCTCAAGGTCTTGCTTGGATGTCTTCTGCGTTTTCTTGATGAAGCCATGTAACAGAATCATGGCCGGACCTTCTGTCATGAACAGTACGCGGGCAATGCCATCAGGCAGGTTGATGCGTACTTCCCACAATCCCGGCTCCAGGTTACGTACCAGCGGCATCCCTAGCGGCCAACCCATCTGCACCGTCTTGATGTCTTCGCCGATGGCCTTGCGGGACTCGGCTGGAAGAGAGCGCGGCCAATCTCGTACCGGCTCAGTCCCGGCCTCGGTGGCGTAGAAAAGAACGCTTAGAACCCAGGCTGGGAGGAGAACCATGGCGCCATGGTGTACCTATTTTGATACAATGTCAACTCTTGAAAGTCTTTCAATGTTCATCGTGAGCGGTCTGTAACAGATTGTTACAGCGCCAGCCCCGCCATCGCCTTAGCCGCGTGGTCGTGTAGCAGGTGGCCGTAGTGCTTTTCGATCATCGCCAGGGACGTGCCCGCTATCCTCGCCACGGTCAGCGAGTCCATGCCGCCGACCAGCACGTCGGTAATGACGCTATAACGCAGCGTGTAGGCACAGACGCCTAACGGAAGCTTCGCGGCGGCGGCGGCTTTCTTGATCGGCTGCTTCCACCGCTCCTTGTGCCAGTGCGAGCCGTCCGCTTAGGCGTCTAGGTCGCCCACGGTCGCCCACGGTCGCCGATGCCAGCGCATCAGGGCGCAGCGGTAGCAGACACAGGCCACGGACGAAGGGGCGGGCATGCTCCGGCAGTTTCTCGACCAGGGCATGGCGCTGCTTGCGGTTCAAGTACAGGTCTCGCCGCGTGGTGACCTCGTGCGGCTTGACGCCCGTCCACTCGATAGCCAGTCCCGCCTCGACGTACCGCGATGACACGGCATAGTTCAGCGCGGCCTTGAGCGCGGACAGCGTGCGGTTCTTGCTGGCATCGCTCATGTCCAGGCCGGCGCGCCAGTCCTTGACCTGCTGCGCTTGCCGATGGAATGGCCGTGAACGGTGCGCTCGAATCGGCCATCTGCATCGTCGGCGTTCGCGTCACCCACTTCCTGCCGGCGATCCTTCACGTATGCCCTGCATGCGTCCGCTACGGTCTCGACCTCGGACGTATCCACGCCAGCATCCACAGCCTTGGCCCAAGCCCGCGCAGCCTTCACCGCGTCATCATGCGCGATGCTGGCGGCATGCCCGATGGACTGATAACGCTGCCTGCCATCCTCGTCACGCTGGCGCGCGATCCACGTCCCGCCATCCTCCAGCTTGCGGAAGCCCAGGAACAGGCCGCGCGCAATCGGAGCGCCCCAGTACGGTTCACGCCGGACGGCCAAACGGTTGCGAACGCGAACCTTGTCGATCTCGAAAACGGGCCATGATTCTTTGCCGTACGGACATAGTACGGAAAAATTATCACGCATCACGGCGGACGAAGTACGTGTTTACTGCTATTTCAATGACTTATATCGTCCGCACCAGTCCGCAAAAGTCCGTTTTCTTGCCTTCACACGGCAGGTGTCGCAAGTTCGATCCTTGCATCGCCCACCATCCGATCCGGAAACCGGCCCCTTGCGGCCGGTTTCGTCGTTTCAGCACCACCAAAGCGCAGCGTGCGTGCACGCAACGGCTCACTGCTGAAAATTGTCCAGCACGTGCCCGACCAGCAGCGCGAGGAAGGCTTCGCGCTCGCGGCGGTAGACCGGGTCGGCCGGGCCGGCCAGGGCGGCCCGGTGCATGGCCTGGTGACTGGCATCCAGCACATCGCCGGGTTCCGGCCGTTGCAGATACTCGCCGGGGTCGCAGCTGATCTGCGCAAGCCGGGCCCAGCACGCGGGATCCGGCGGCAAGGCGACGAACTGCTCCTCCCAGCGCAGCTCGCCGGCAAGTGCGCCCAGCCCGGTTTGCGGCCGCATGGAGCCCGGTACCGGCCGGTAGCCCGCCAGCCAGGTGGACAACGCGCCGGCGGGCATCGGTCGCGCCAGTGCGTAGCCCTGGCCGAAATCCGCGCCGAGGATCGTCGCCGCCTCGATCAGCTCGGGCGATTCCAGCCCTTCGACCACCACCTCGAGCCGCAGGTCGTGTCCGATGCGGATCAGCTGCCGGATGAAGCGCAAGGTGCCCAGCGGATCCTGCCTTACCTGGCCGACGATGGCCTGATCGATCTTGATCCGGTCGAACGGCCACTGGCGCAGGCGGATCAGCGAGCTGTAGCCCGCGCCGAGATCGTCCTCGACCAGACGCACCCCCAGCGCCTTCAGCGACTGCATGCCCGAGCCATGCGGCATGGCGGCATGCTCGGTGCCGATCGGCGATTCGAGTATCTCGAACAGCAGCGCCTGCGCCACGCAGCCGCTGCGCGCGATGACCGCCGCCGCCACCTCCGCATAGCGTGGGTCCTGCAGTGAGGCCGCCGGCGCGTTTACCGAGACGTCCAGCGCATGGCCCGCGCGCAACAGCGCCTCGCGGCAGGCGACGGCCTGGCCCAACCCCTGGCGAAACAGCGCCAGCAGCTCGTCCGCGCCCAGCGCGGGAAGGAAGCGCGCCGGCGCCAGCAGCTCGCCATCCTCGTCGCGCAGCCTGGCCAGCGCCTCGATCTCGGCGACCCGGCCGTCGGCCAGCCTGACCAGCGGCTGGTAGTGCATCTGCAGCGCGTCGGTGGCGACCATCGCGCGCCAGCGTTCGCGCACGAAGAACGGCAGCAGCTCGGTGCCCTGGCGCGGCGGCGCCAGCCGCGCCAGGGCAAGGTCCAACACGGTCTTGATCTGTTCGAGGAAGGCGCGTTGGTCCTCGCTGTGGAAACCGCCCGCGTAGGGGCTGTAGACGGTCAGCACCACTGCCGGCTGCAGCGGCGACGCGCACAGCGGAATGGCCACGCTGGATACCACCCCGAGGCTCAGCGCGATGTCGCGCCACGACGCCATCGCCGGATCGCTGCCGTAGTGGGCGCAGCGCTGGATCCGCGCCGTGCGCCAGGCGCGCCCGCTGGGTCCCTGCCCCGTCGGCTGGTCGGCGTCGACCCGGATCGGCACCGCCTTGCCGCTGACCAGCGCGTGCAGGTACTCGGCAAAGGCCACCCCCGCCACCGCCTCGTAGGTCAGCTGGCCCATCGCATCCGGGCGCCCGGCCGAACAGGCGACGATCTCCTTGTGCGACACCAGGATGTCGGCCACGCCCTGGATCAGTTCCAGGTAGCCCTCGACCGACCACGCCAGCGCATTGACCCTGGCCAGCAAGGCCACCCGGCGGCGCTGCAGTTCACGCATGCTTTCCAGTTGCCACTGCCGTTCCATGCCCAGCCGCTGCAGCAGGATCGCCAGCGCGCGGCGGTCGTTCTGGCCGGTGCCGGCCAGCACCGCGGCCAGGATGTCGCGCAGCTGCTCGATCGCCTCCAGCAGCCAGACTTCCTCCAGCCCGCAGGCCGCATGGAACAGGCCGGTGCGGGTCGCCCGGGCGCGATGGCCGGCCAGGTCGAGATCGCCCTGCAGCAGGGCGCGCAGATGCTGCATCTGGTGCTGTTCGAACGCTTTCAGGTCCTCGGCCGGAAGCACGTCCAGCAGCCTGGCGACACCGTCATGCGCGCGCAGCGCGGCATGAAAGCTTTCCACGATGCCGGGCAGCCGCGGCTCCCACGCCTTACTGCAGCCGTCCAGCAATACGGCGGCATGTTCGCCATAGGGCGTCGCCGCATCGGGTTCGTCGGTCTCGTCCACCACGCCCTCGGGCGAAACCAGCGACCACCAGCGCGAGCGATGCCGCTTGCGTGATTTCACCAGGTACATCGCCTGATCGGCGCGGCGCAGCAGCTGTTCGCCGGTGCTGCGCAGCTCGCTGGAGTACAGCGCAATGCCCAGGCTGGCGCCCACCGACATGACGGCGCCGTCGATGTTCATCGGAAAGCGCAGAACCTCGCCGATGCGCTCCAGCAAGCCGTCGATGTCCTGCGCCGCATCGAGATCCTCGAACACCAGCACGAACTCGTCGCCGCCGAGCCGGGCCACGTAGTCGCCGGGGCGAAGCATCAGGCGGAATCGTTCCGCCATCTCGGCCAGCAGGCGGTCGCCCACGGCATGGCCGTGACGGTCGTTGATCGGCTTCAGGTCGTCCAGGTCCAGCAGCCCCACCGCGACCATGCGGCGGCGACGCCTGGCGCGCTCCAGCATGATCTCCAGATGCCGGTCCAGCGCGCGGCGATTGGGCAGGCCGGTAAGGTCGTCGTGCAGGGCGAGGTAGGTCTGCCGCTCCTGCTCCCGCAGCAGGGCGTGCCGCTGCGCGTGCTGGCGCAGCGCCAGCCCGGTGGCATCGGCGATCTCGTCCAGCAGGCGGCACATCTCGTCGTCGAAGGCATCCGGCTCGACGGTGATCACCACGAACACGCCGGTCGGCGCCTGCGTCGCCCCGATCGCGTCGGTCGACGCGAACAACGGCCAGCAGCCCACCGTGGCGGCGTGTTCGAGCAACTCATGGCGGAACGCGGTGTTGCCCTGGCATGGCCCGGCCGAGCGGCGCCGGACGACCGGTACGCCCTGCATGAAGGCCTGCGTCGGCGCCAGCACCACCGCCCCGTCGTCGTGCCGCGGCGGCAGCGGCAGGCTGCGCACGACATCCGCGAGCGGCCCGACCAGCGCCATCCGCCGCAGCATCGGCTCATCGTCCTCGGCGGCGAATACGTCGACCGCGGCGGCACCGGCGATGTCGGCCAGCGCCTCGGCCAGCGTGCGATAGACCGCCGCCGGGTCGGGCTGCTCCAGCAAGGCGCGCTGGATCGCGCGCTGAGCATCGCGATAACGGCTCATCCGCGCGCTGCGTTCCAGCAAGCCGTGGTGGTCCCAGTACCGGCTCAGCTCGTCGACCAGCCGCTGCGCCCAGTCGAGCAGTCCGTCGCTCAGGCTGGGACCGTCGTCGCGGGAGTAGGCGGCCAGTACCAGTTGGCCGTCGTCGCGCGTCCTCGATGCGGCCGCGATGCAGGAGCCGAATCCGTGCCGGCGCGCGGCCTCGCGCCACGGCCCGAACTCCGGCGCGCCGACCGGGGTCGCCCGGGCCCGTTCATCGCGCAACACCCTGCCCACCGGCCCGCGCCCGCCAGGCACGGATTCGTCCGCGCTCAGCTTCAGCGCAGACGCGTAGGCCGCGGCAGTTCCGGCCGCCGCCACGACCTCGACGTCATGGCAAGCCGATTCACGCCGCCCGATCCATACCAGCGGAAGATCCATGGTCGACGCGAGGATGCCCGCGATCGTGGCCAGGGTGCGGCGGCGGTCGGGGTCCGGCGGGGCGTGCAACAGCGCAAGGGTTTCCGCCACGCTCCGGTAGAAGCGTTCGCGAAGCTCGCCATCTGCCTGCTGTTGGCTGTCCATCCGCTGGCCGGCTTCCCCCGAACGAAACGGCACACCGATAGTCGGCATACTTCATCACGGGACTACGCATTAATCCACTGCGCCGTGGCGGCAGCAGCGGACAGGCCCGGGGCGAGCCCGTTCAGCCGGGCGGTGCGCGGCCGACGCAGGCCCGGGCGCGGCGACGCATCAGCTCGCGCTCGCGCCGGTTCATCGCCAGGGTGGCGGCCCGCTCGAACTCCCGCTGCGCTTCCTCGATGCGGCCCAGCCGGACCAGCAAATCGCCGCGCACCGCCGGCAACAGGTGGTAGCGCTGCAGGCTCGGTTCGCCGACCAGGCCATCGACCAGGGCAAGGCCCGCCGCGGCGCCGTCCGCCATGCCCACGGCCACCGCGCGGTTGAGCTCGACCACCGGCGACGGCGCCACCCCGACCAGCGTGGCGTACAGCGCCGCGATGCCCGACCAGTCGGTTTCCCCGCCGCTCAGCGCGCGCGCATGGCAGGCCGCGATCGCCGCCTGCAACGCATACGGGCCCAGCGCGCCGCCGAGCTTTCCGGCCCGCTCCAGCGCGGCCAGGCCGCGGCGGATCAGCAGCCGATCCCACAACGCCCGATCCTGCTCCAGCAGCAGGATCGGCTCGCCGTGCGCGTCCACCCGCGCGCGCGAGCGCGAGGCCTGCAGCTCCATCAGCGCCACCAGGCCGTGCACCTCCGGCTCGCACGGCATCAGCCCGGCCAACACGCGCCCCAGCCGCAAGGCGTCCCCGCATAGCCCCGGGCGCATCCAGTCGTCGCCGGCAGTAGCCGAATAGCCCTCGTTGAAGATCAGGTAGATCACCCCGAGCACCGAGGAAAGGCGCGCGGCGATCTCCTCGCCACGCGGCGCCTCGTAGGCCACCGCGGCCTTGGCCAGGCTGCGCTTGGCGCGCACGATGCGCTGCGCGATGGTCGGCTCGGGCAGCAGGAAGGCGCGCGCGATTTCCTCCGTGGTCAGGCCGCCGAGCAGGCGCAGGGTCAACGCCACGCGCGCCTCCATCGACAGCACCGGATGGCAGGCGGTGAAGATCAGCCGCAGCAGGTCGTCGCCGAACGGATCGTCCAGCGCCGCCTCGTTCGCCGACCTCGCCGATTCCTGCTCGTGTTCCAGCTCGTGCATCAATTGCTCGTGCTTGCGTTCGAGCAGCTTGCTGCGGCGCAGCCGGTCGATCGCGCGATGCTTTGCGGTGGTCATCAGCCAGGCGCCGGGGTTGTCCGGCACGCCGCTCTGCGGCCACTGCTCCAGCGCCACCACCAGCGCATCCTGCGCCAGCTCCTCGGCCAGGCCGACGTCGCGCAGCATGCGCGTCAGGCCGGCGATCAACCGGGCCGACTCGATCCGCCAGACGGCGTCGATGGTGCGATGGG
The DNA here is from genome assembly GCF_058789735.1 of Rhodanobacter sp. FW106-PBR-R2A-1-15. Taxonomy (NCBI): domain Bacteria; kingdom Pseudomonadati; phylum Pseudomonadota; class Gammaproteobacteria; order Lysobacterales; family Rhodanobacteraceae; genus Rhodanobacter; species Rhodanobacter sp. FW106-PBR-R2A-1-15. The sequence goes on from NZ_JBYTEM010000039.1 coordinate 7,953, forward strand.
TCTCGGTCACGCTCATGACGAGCGATCACAGCATCCCCATGGCACCGGCGCAAGGCCGGAAGTCACGGCCTGCCAGCGTCACGCAAACCGGCCCGCTGCGCGGCTCACGATTTCGCCGCGAGCTGCGCGCGCAGCCGTTCCTCCTGCTCGCGCAGTTGGGGAGTGAACTCAGCGCCGAAATCGTCGGCCTCGAACACCTGGCGAATCTCCAGCTCGGCATCGTCGTCGAACGGCGCGCGCTTGAGCCACTCGACCGCTTCCTCCATCGACTTCACCTGCCACAGCCAGAAGCCGGCAATCAGCTCCTTGGTCTCCGCGAACGGTCCGTCGGTCACCGTGCGCGCGCGGCCCGAGAACTTCACCCGCACACCCTTCGAGCTGGGATGCAGGCCCTCGCCTTCCAGCATGATGCCGGCCTTCACCAGTTCCTCGTTGTAGCGGCCCATCGCGGTCAGCAACTGCTCACTGGGCATCACGCCGGCCTCCGAATCGGGAGTCGCCTTCACCATCACCATGCATCGCATCGTCGTGTCTCCTTCGGTTCGTGCTGCAAACCAGGTTCTCGCCCGGATGACGAACGGTGGGTCGGCAAATCGACACATGGCCTCGCCTTCCTGCCGCCATCGCAAACGATGTGTCGCGGCTCGGTATGCTGTGCGCATTGCATCACCCAGGGCAGGAACGGATGAGGGACAACCCAGGCGGGCTGATCGTCCACCGCGGCAGCCGCACCGAGCGGCTGGCCGACGCGCTGGCGCTGCAGCTCGAAGCGCAGCGGCCGGCCAACCCGCTGGCGGCGCAGACCGTGGTGGTGGCACACCCGGGGTTGCAGCGCTGGCTGCTCGGCCACCTGGCGCAACGCAACGGGCCGCACGGCGGCCATGGCATCGCTGCCAACATCGAGATGATCCTGCCGTGGCAGTGGTTCGAACGCGCGGCCCGCCGCGTGCTGGGCGACGAGGCGCTGATCGGCGGCGCGTACCGGCACGAGCTGCTGCGCTGGCGCCTGCTGGCGGCCCTGCCCGCGCTGCAGGCGCCGGAAGTGGCGAGCTACCTGGCCGGCGACGGCGCCGCGCGGCGCAGCTTCCAGCTGGCCGAACACCTGGCCGGCCTGTACACCCAGTACCTGATCTACCGGCCGGACTGGATCCTCGACTGGGAACGGCACCCCGCGCGGTACGCCGGTGACTGGCAGGCGGCGCTGTGGCAGCGGCTGCGGGCCGCCACCCCGCGGCCGCATCGCGCGCAGCGCAGCGCGGCGCTGCTGGAGGCGCTGCGTACCGGCAACGCGCTGGCCGGCGACCCGCCGCTGCACGTGTTCGGCGTCAGCCACCTGCCGCCCGACGTGCTGGCGGCGCTGCAGGCCACCGCGCTGCACACGCCGGTGCATCTGTACTTCCCCGATCCCTGTCGCGAGCACTGGGTCTATCTGCGCCGGCAGCGCTTCCTGCTCGCCCACGCGGACGACCCACAAGCTCTGTACTACGAGGTCGGCCATCCGCTGCTGGTGGCGCTCGGCCGCATCGCGCAGGATTTCTGCCTGACCCTGGACAAATGCGATGCGACCGAAGAGCGCGACCCGCTCGACGAGGCCGAACCGCTCGACGACGCCACCTCGCTGCTCGCCCGGCTGCAGTCGAGCATCCGCTGCCTGCAGCCGGAGCTGGTCGGCGCACCGATCCGCGCACAACAAGCGGACGGGGCCGCGCTGGACGACATCCTGCCCGCGCTGCGCCACGACGCCAGCCTGCGCGTGCATGCCTGCCACACCCGCCTGCGCGAGCTGGAAGTGCTGAAGAACGCCCTGCTGCGTTGCCTGGCCGACGACTCCACCCTGCAGCATCGCGACATCGTGGTGATGGCGCCGGACATCGGGGCCTATGCACCGTACCTGGCGGCGGTGTTCGGCGAGCCGGCGCAGTACCGTCGCGACCCGCTGCACATTCCCTGGCATCTGGCCGACGTCGGGCTGGCGCACGCGCACCCGCTGATGCACGCGTTCTCGCAATGGCTGGACCTGGCCGAGAGCCGCTTCACGGTAAGCGAGGTGCTGGATTTCCTCGACGTGCCGGCGGTGGCGCGGCGCTTCGCGATCGACGCCGGCAGCCGCGACGCGCTGGAACGCTGGCTGCGCCGGGCGCGCGTGGCCTGGGGGCTGGACGCGGCGATGAAGGCCGAGGCCGGCGCGGCGGCGGTCGACGCGAACTCGTGGCAATTCGGCCTCGACCGCATGTACGCCGGGCTGATTGCCGGCCAGGACGCCGGCGGCGGCCTGCTCGACGGCATCCTGCCGCTGCGAGGCGTCGCTGGTGGCGCGGTGGAAGCCCTGGGCCAGCTCGACCGCCTGCTCGGCGAGCTGCGCCAGGCACGCCACGCCTTCGCCGGTGCGCGTCCGCTGGCCGCGTGGAGCACATGGCTGCTGGAACGGCTCGACGCGCTGTTCCTCGCCGACCCGCGCGACGCCGCCGAACAGCATGCGCTGGACGCCCTGCGCCGGCTGGCCGCCGGTCTCGCCAGCCAGGCCAGCGAAGCCGGCCTCGACGCACCGCTGCCATGGAGCGTGGTGCGCGAGGCGCTGCGTGGCGCGCTCGACGCGGTGCCGGAGCGCCAGGGCTTTCTGCTCGGCGGGGTGACCTTCTGCGGGCTGGTGCCGCAGCGCTCGATCCCGTTCCGCGTGGTCTGCCTGCTCGGCATGAACGAGGGCGAGTTCCCGCGCCCCGGCCACGACGCCGGCCTCAACCGGATCCTCGCCCAGCCACGCCGCGGCGACCGCGACACCCGCAACGAGGACCGCTACCTGTTCCTCGAGGCACTGATGTCGGCGCGCGACGCGCTGCACGTGAGCTACGTCGGCGAGGGCGTGCGCGACGGCAAGCCGCGCAACCCGGCCGCGCCACTGGCCGAGCTGCTGCAGTTTCTCGACGAGCAGCACGGCCTCGCCGCCGACGCCCAGGCCGAACGGCCGTGGCGCGTGCGCCACCCGCTGCAGCCGTTCGACGCGCGCTACTACGAACGCGACGCGCAGGGCCGGCCCCGCCACGATCCGCGGCTGTTCTCGTATGAACCAGCATTTCTCGCTGCCGCATCGTCCGGCGCCGACGCCCGGCCCTTCCTCGACTCGCCGACGGCCACGCCGCAAACCGTGACCGGCGAGCTTGCCCTGGGCGCGCTGCAGCGTTTCTGGCGCGACCCCGCGCGTGACGCCCTGCTGCGCAGCCAGGGCATCAGCCTGCAGGCGCTGGCCGACAACGGCTGGCCGGATCGCGAACCGCTGGAGACGCCGCTGGAAAAAATCGAGCGGGTCGATCACCGCCTGCTGTTCGAGTCGCTCGCCGCCGGCCACGCCGAGCTGCCCAGCGAACCGCCAGCATGGCTCGCCCGCTCCGGCATGCTGGCCGGCGGCGCGATCGGCGAGCGCAGCTGGACCCGGCTGCGCGACTCGCTGCGCCCGCTGCTCGCGCAGGCACGGCCGCTGTTCGCCGGTGGCGGCGTGCAGACGCTGGCCCAGGCCATTGACCTCGACCTCGGCGACGGCCTGCGCCTGACCGGCACGGTCGATCGCGTATTCCGCGGCGCCGATGGCGGACTGCTGTGGTTCGACGCCCGCCCGGGGCGCGCCGCCAACCTGAGGGACCTGCTGGGCTTCTACCTCGACTGGGCCTGCCTGCAACTCGCCCGTGCCGGCGACGACACGCCCCTGCAGGCCACGTTACTGGAGCAGGTCCGCCGCACGCAGGGCGGCGCCAGCGTGCTGGTCGCCCAGGCGGCGGGCATGCTCGACACCATCCGTGCGCAGGAGGGTAAGCAACTGCGCCATGGCCTGCGCCGCCTGATCGAGGCGTATCAAGCCGCCGGACGGCAGCCGCTGCTGTTCTTCCCACGCACCGCACAAGCCTGGGCCGCCAGCGAACCGTCGGAGCGCCTCGTCAGGGCAGCCGCGGTGTGGCAGGGCGATGGGCACCACCCCGGCGAGCGCGACTACGCGCCCGGCTATGCGGCCCTGCTCAGCCGCGGGCTGGAACTGTTCGACGTGGAGAGCCCGGCCCATCGCGCCTTCGTCGCCGCCACCGAACTGGTCTGTGGCGTGCTCGATCCGAACCATGCAAGCCTGTTGAAGAGCCCCGCCGATGATCACTGAAACACGTGAAGCCGGCAGGCAGTGCCCGCCCTACCTCGGTCGCTTCGTAGGGCGGGCACTGCCCGCCGGCCCTTCGATCCGCCATGTGGAAACGCTGTGACCGCCACCGATGCCACCGCCCTGCCACCGCTCGACTGGCGCGCCATGCCGCTGCACGGGCGCGTGCTGATCGAGGCCAGCGCCGGCACCGGCAAGACCTGGAACATCGGCGTGCTCTACCTGCGCCTGCTACTCGAACGCGGGCTGCGGGTGGAGCAGATCCTGGTGACCACCTTCACCGACGCCGCCGCGCAGGAACTGCGCGAGCGCCTGCGCCGCCGCCTGGTCGAGGCCGAACGCCTGCTCGAAGCCGCGGCGCGCGACGTGACCAGCGCCGATCCGCTGGAAAGCTGGCTGGCCGCGCTGTGCCCCGACGCGGACAGCGTCCGCCTCGCGCTGCGCCGGATCCAGCTCGCCCGCAGCGACCTCGACCGCGCGCCGGTCTCCACCATCCACGCGCTGTGCCAGCGCATCCAGCGCGACTACCCGCTGGAAAGCGGCGCCGCCTTCGCCGACGACCAGCTGTTCGACGAGCAGCAGCTGATGCGCGAATGCGTGGAGGATTTCTGGCGCCGCCGCTACCTCGCCGGCGCGGTCGACCCGCGCGAAGCCGAGCTGCTACTGAAGGACGGTCCGGAAGGCCTGCTGCGCGATCTCGGTGGGCTGGCCAACAGCGTCGACGCGCGGATCGAGGCCGGCGGCCTGACCGAACTCGATCATGCACTCGCCACGCTACGCGGCGACGACAGCATCGCCGAGCTGCAGCGGCTGGCGGGCGACGCCACGCTGTACAAGCGAGCCAACGCGGCACTACGCAGTCGACTGGGCGAGATCACTCAGGCGCTGCGCAACGGCGACGAGGCGCAACTGGCCAAGTCGATCAGCGACGTGTTCGAGCCGGATAAGCTGCTGGCCCAGGCCGCTGCCGGCCGAGCCGGCGAGCTCGCTGCGCATCCACTGATCCATGCGTTGCAGACGCTGCGCCCGCTGCTCGGGATATGCGACATCCTCGTGCGCGGCGAAGTGCTGGCCGCGGCCGCGCAAACCTGCCGCGATGAGATGCCGCGCCGCGCACGCCAGCGCCAGGTGCTGACCTTCTCCATGCTGATCGACGCGGTGTACCAGCGGCTGTGCGGCGACGCGTCCGACGACCTGCTAGCCGACCGCCTGTTCGAAGCCTTCCCGGTCGCCCTGATCGACGAGTTCCAGGACACCGACCAGCGCCAGTTCGCGATCTTCGAGCGGATCTACCGCGAGCGCGGCACGCTGGTGATGATCGGCGACCCCAAGCAGGCCATCTACAGTTTCCGCGGCGGCGACATTGCCGCCTACCTGCGCGCCGGCGAGCAGGCCGGCCAGCGCTTCTCGCTGGGCACCAACCATCGTTCCAGCCGTGCCCTGGTGGAGGCATTGAACGCCTGGTACGGCCACACCGAAGGCGGCTTCGGCCAGCCGCAGATCCGCTACCAGCCGGTGGAAGCGGCCGGCAAGGCGGACGAGCAGCCGTACACCGTCGACGGCCAGCCGGTGGCGCTGCCGCTGCTGATCCATCCGTTCCGCGGCGATGCATGCGACAAGCACGGCAACCCGCTGATGGCGCTCGGCGAACTCGAAGCGCTGGCGCTGGACGACTGCGCCAACCGCATCGCCGAACTGCTCAACGACCCACGGCAGGCGATCGGCGGCCGCCGGCTGACGCCCGGCGACGTCGCCGTGCTGCTGTCCACCAACAAGCAGATCGTGGCGCTGCGCCAGCGGCTGGTTGCCCGCGGCGTGCCCTGTGTGGGCAGTGGCCGCGGCAACATCTTCGCCGGCGAGGTGGCGCGCGAGCTGGAGCTGGTGCTGTACGCCGTGCTGCACGCCGACGACGACCAGGCCGTGCGCGGCGCGCTGGCCACCACCTTGCTCGGCGCCACGCTGGAGCAGTTCCACGCGTGGCAGACGCAGCCCGCCGCGTTCGAGCGTGAGCTGGAACGCTTCGAGGCGTGGCGCGCGCTGGTGCGCAGTCGCGGCGTGCTGGCGTTGGTCGGCGAACTGCTGGCCGCGCGCGCCACCGCCCTGCTGACGCTGCCGGAAGGCGAGCGCGTGCTCACCGACCTGCGCCACCTGGGCGAACTGCTCGCTGCGGAGGAAGGCGCACGGCAGGGGCTGGACGGCCTGTACGCATGGCTGCAGGAGATGCGCCGGGAAGGCGGCGACGGCGACGCCGAGGCGGCTGACGAACGCCAGCTGCGCATCGAGAGCGACGCCCGCCGCGTGCAGCTGCTGACCATCCACGCCAGCAAGGGGCTGGAGTTCCCCATCGTGTTCCTGCCGCTGGTATGGCGCATCGGCGACCGCAACGGCCCGCGCGCGCCGAAGCTGCTGCGCTACCACGATGCGGACGGCCAGCGCTGTGTGGACCTGGGCTCGGCGCATTTCGCCGGGCACCGCGTGCGCCACTTCCGCGAGGAACTGGAGGAACGCTTGCGCCTGCTCTACGTGGCGCTGACCCGCGCCGTGCACGCCGTGCACGTGTACTGGGCAGACCGCGGCCTGCGGCCCGGCGACGACGCGCAGGCGTGGGCATGGGCGGCGATCGACCTGCTGCTCGGGCAGGCCCAGCGGAAGCTGGAGCTGCCCGAGGGCGAAGCCTCGCTCGCCGCGATGGCCACAGCACTCGGCGGCATGCAGTTGGCCGCGCCGTTCGCCGACATCTACACCCGCTACCGGCCGCCAGTCGAAGCCCCGGCGCCGCGCGCCACCCAGGCGCCGCTGCCGCAGTTGCGGCCGTTCCAGTGGTTGCACAGCTTCAGCGGGCTGACTCGCCATGCCGCCACCCTGATCGAGGACAGCGGCAGCGCCGACGAAACCGGCGCGGAAGAACCGGCTATCGAAGCGGGCGACGACACCGAAGACGGCCGCCTGCTCGCGCTGTACCCGCTGCGCGGCCCGCGCTTCGGCGACGCCGTGCACCAGGTGTTCGAGCTGGCGCAGCCCGGCCCGCTGTGGCCGGACCAGCGCCAGCTGCTGCACCGCCAGCTCGGCGCGCAGGCCGTCGCCGCGCCGCACCTCGCCCACGAGGAAGCGCTCGAGCGCGTGGGCCGGATGATCGACCGCGCGCGCCAGGCCGACCTGGGCGACGGCCTGCACCTGCTCGACCTCGCCCCCGACCAGCGCATCGCCGAGTTCGAGTTCCAGTTCCCGGTGTGGCAGGTGCCGCTGGCGCCGTTGCGCCGGCTGTGCGCGGCCCACGGTCACGCCGAGGCGATTCCGGCCAGCCTCGACGCCTCCACGCTGAACGGCATGCTGACCGGCTTCGTCGACCTGATCTTCGCCCGCGACGACCGCTTCCACGTGCTCGACTACAAGACCAACTGGCTCGGCGCGCGGCTGCGCGACTACCAGGGCGATTCGCTCGCGGCCGCCATGACCGTGCACCACTACCCGCTGCAGGCGCTGCTCTACACCGTGGCGCTGCACCGCTACCTGCGCCAGCGGATGGACGGCTATACGGCCGAACGCCATCTCGGCGAAAGCTGGTACCTGTTCGTGCGCGCGCTGGGGCTGGCGCCCGGGCTCGGTGTGTGGCGGCGGCGCTGGCCGCCGGCGCTGGTCGAGGCGCTCGACGATGCGTTCGCCGGCGCACAGGAGGCCGCGGCATGAACCACCCGCTGCTGCATGCTGCCGACGCCGACGAGCGCACGATCGACCAGACCCTGGCGCAATGGGTGCTCGGGCGCACCGGCTCCGCCCTGCTCGCCGCCGCCGCACGCGCGGCCAGCCGCGCCGAGGGCCGCGGCCATTCCTGCGCGGTGCTGGCCGACCCGGACGTCGGCCTCGACGCCGACGCACTGGATGCGCTGTGCCGGCACGACTGGGTCGGCGACGGCAGTTCGTTCACGCCGTTCGTGCTCGACGCGCAAGGGCGCTTCTACCTGTGGCGCAACTGGCAGCACGAGGCGAAGCTCGCCGAGGCGATCCTGCAGCGCTGCGCGCAACGCACGCTGCCGCTCGCCGCCGATACCCTCGCCAACGACCTGGATGCGCTGTTCGCCGGCATGCCGCGCGGCGCCACCGATGGTCAGCGTGCCGCCGTGGCCGCGGTGCCCGGCGCGCATTTCTTCGTGCTCACCGGCGGCCCCGGCACTGGCAAGACCACCACCGTGGTGCGCATGCTGCTGATGCTGCTGCGCCATGCGCAGGCCTGCGGGTTACCGGCGCAGCCGTCGATCGCGCTCGCCGCGCCCACCGGCAAGGCCGCCCAGCGGCTGGCGCAGGCCATCGCCAGGGGCAAGGCCGAGCTGCAAGCTGCCCTGCCCCCCGTAGGGCGGGCACCGCCCGCCGGCTCCGGCTTTTCGGCATCACGGGGAGCAGCGGCGGGCAGTGCCCGCCCTACGGAGCTGCAGGCAACATGGGACCCGGTAGGAGCGCAGCCTGTGCGCGATGGCTCTTCGTCCCGATCCACATCAGGCCATCGCGCACAGGCTGCGCTCCTACAGCAGATTCCGCATGCCGATGCGCGCACGCTGCACCGCCTGCTCGGCTACCGGCCGATGGACGACAGCTTCGAGCGCGGCCCGCACAACCCGCTGGCCGAGGACATCGTGGTGGTGGACGAGGCGTCGATGGTGGACCTGGCGATGATGCGCCAGCTGCTGCAGGCGCTGCGGCCCGCGGCGGTGCTGATCCTGCTTGGCGACCCGGGCCAGCTCGCCTCGGTCGATGCCGGCTCGGTGCTGGCCGACATCGTCGCCGCCGCCCCGCACCAGCGGCTGCCGCCGCCGCTGGCCGGCCTGCTCGCGCCACTGCTGCAACATCCGCTCGGCGTCGCCGCCGACGATGCCCCGCTCGCCGGCCAGGTACTCACGCTGACCCACAGCTGGCGCGCCGGCAGCGGCCTGCAGCGCGGCGTCGAGGCGCTGCGCGACGCCCCCGACCCGACATGGCTGGACGCACTGCTGGGCGAACGCCGCGATGGCGACCTGCACCTGCGCCACTGCCCCAACATGCATGCCCTGCGTGCCTGCGTGGATGGCTGGATCGAGCGCCACGCCGGGCTGCTGCAGTCGCTGCTGACGCCGGCCGTCGACGCTGCCGAAGCGTTGCAGCGGCTGCGCCAGCTGCAGATCCTGTGCGCGCTGCGCGACGGCCCGTTCGGCGCGCAGGGTATCAACGAGCTGATGCTGCGCCGGCTCGCCGTCCGTTTCGGCATCGACGCCGACCGCACCTGGTATCACGGTCGCCCCGTCATCATCACCCGCAACGATTACGCCCGCGGCCTGTTCAACGGCGACGTCGGCATCGCACAGGAAGGTGCCGAAGGGTTGCGTGTGTGGTTCGAGCTAAGCGACCGCGACGGCAACGCCGGCCTGCGCAGCTACTCGCCACGCGCGCTGCCCGCGCACGACAGCGCCTGGGCGATCACCATCCACCGCAGCCAGGGCTCGGAGTACCGCGACGTGGCCGTGCTGCTGCCGCCGGACGCCGACAACCGTATCCTCACCCGCGAACTGGTCTACACCGCCATCTCGCGCGCGAAGGAGCATGCCGAGATCTGGAGCACCGACGATGCGCTGCGCGCCGCGCTGGCGCGGCCGATCCGGCGGCTGGGCGGCCTGCGCGAGCGGTTGCTGCCCGCATCGGCATGATGGCGAATGATGCCGGACTGCTCACCCCCACACCGCCAGCAAGTCGTCGAGCTTGCCCGCCCCTAACTCAATGTGTATGATACACACTATGAACAGCAAGGATCTGATCAGAGAACTGCTCAAGGACGGCTGGATACTCGACCGGATCAACGGTTCCCACCACATCTACAAGCACCCGCACAAAGCTGGCCATCTCAGCATCGCTCACCCAAAGAAGGAGCTTGGTACCGGACTGATCCGCCAGATCCGCAAGGCCGCAGGCCTGTTGAAGGAGACGCCATGAAATATCCCATCGCCATCGAAACCGGCAGCGAGACGACCGCCTGGGGTGTTGCCGTGCCGGATCTTCCGGGGTGCTTCTCTGCCGGCGATTCTCCGGACGAGGCATACACCAAGGCCAGAGAAGCCATTGAGCTATGGCTCAATGCCGCCCTCGATGCCGGTCAGCCGATTCCCAAGGCAAAAACCTTGGAGGAACACATGGCAGATCCCGAATACAAGGGTTGGGCCTGGGGCGTGATTGAAATCGATCTCGCCGATTTCGACGACACCGTGGAGCGCATCAACATCACCGTTCCCAAGCGTGTCCTGAGGCAAATCGACAAGTACGTCGCCGTGCGCCACGAAAACCGCTCGGGCTTTCTCGCCAGGGCTGCCCTGGAAGCCATCTACGAAAACGCGTGACGCTGGCGGTCGCCATGCCGACGCCTCTTGTGCCATTACCCGTCGCTCTGCCTGCCCAAGGGGATTTTCCTCTCTCGCAATGGAGCGTCGAAGGTGGAAACAGCTTCGGGTCCTCCGCCAATTCCGCACGGAAGACCCATGGCATCACCAGCAACCGGCTGTGCTGGGCCCGCGTGTCCCGGTCTGGTCGATCGACAACGTGCCGCACGTGGTGTCGCGGGTGAGCTGGGCGCCCGTCGGCGTGGCCGTGATCTTGTAAGTCGATACGCTCAGCGAAGAGGACGGCAGATCGTAGCTGTAGTCGGCACCGGTACGCTGCGGGGTGGCGCAATCCAGCCCCGGCAACGCCGCGCCCTTGTAGCTGAGGTTGGTGGTGTAGTAGCGCTCCATGTAGTTGGCATGCTCCGACAGGCAGCCTTCCGCCGCTGTCCGCTTGGTCTTGGTGATGTAGCTGGTGTACGCGGGCAAGGCGATCGCCGCCAGGATCGCGATGATCGCCACCACGATCATCAGCTCGATCAAGGTGAAGCCGACGCTGCGTTGGCCGCGCACTGCGCGAGCACCGCGGGCGGGCGGCATCAGGCACCCATCCACGGATGCCGGCTTGCCTTCATTGGACGGAAGCGATGTCATCATTCATTCCTTTTACTGGGCGATCAGTTCGCGCCAGGAAACGCGTTGCAGGGTGCCGGAGGTGCCGGAGGTCTTGATGCTGGTGGCGCTGCCGTTGTCGAAACTCACCAGCATGCTGCCGCCCATGAAGATCGGATTGTTGGGCAGCGAACTGAAACCCATGCCGCCGGCCGCCACTGGCTTTCCGCCTACCATGATCCAGTCCGCCGGCTGGTTGATCTGGCCGTCGCCGTTGAGGTCGAAGAAGCTCGACTTCGGATTGGTGCCGGTGAACGGGTCGACCGCCATGATCCAGCCGCGACCGGACGGGTTGCAGAGGTCGGCGGCCTGCGGAATGCGCGTGGTCGCCAGCAGTTGGTTGCCCTGGAACTGGTTCGGGGTGACGATCCGCTCCCCTTGCTGTGTCTGGTTGGGGGTATAGGTCACCGTGCCGTCGGGCGCGGTGGTGCTGGTCGGCGACAGCAGGTCGATGTACCAGCCCGACTTGCCGGCCATGTCGGGCGAGCTTGGCGTGGCCGTGACCGCCCGCGCCGGTGCGATCGCCGCGGTAGCCACCGTGCCATCGGCGTTCAGCACCTCCGGTGTCCCGGGCGTCTCCGCAATGATGGAACGCTGCACGAGGCTGCTGCGGGTCTTGGTGCCATCGACCGCCAGCCCGCTGGTGGCGGAACTGACGATCAAGCCGTACCAGCTCTGTGTTTTGGTCGAGGCAAGGTCACCGCTGGCCAGGTATTGCCCAGTGCCGAAAAACACCCACAGGTCCTGGGTGAGCGGATTCTTGCCGATCAGCATGCCGCCGGTGATCGGCTGCACGTTGCCGCTGCTGGCTGCATCCATGGCGGTGTACAGCTTGGTGCCGGTAATGGTGGGCGTGGCGGCATAGGTGGTGACGCCCCCCCTCGTGGTGGCCTTGTTGAGGTCGAACGACCACACCCGCCCCTGCGCATCGCCGGCATAGGCCACCGTGCTGATGCCCACGGAGAGATCGCCCATCCACACCGCCGGCGCCGCCAGGCCGTTCGCGGTCGTGGCATCGGTGGCATGCACACTGAGGGTACCGTCCTTGACGGCGAACTGCAGCAGGGCTGCCGTGCCGTTCTTGCTGTTGTAGCCGTTGCCGATCAGTACCGACCAGTTGGCGTCGCCGGTCGTATTGCTGGCGACAGCGTCGGTCTGCGCGATCACCGGCTTGCCGGTCATCTGGCCGATGGAATCGGCATTGGCCTTGCCGTCACCGGCGGAGCGCTCCCACAGCAGCGTGATGTTGGTGGGGTCGGTCACGTCCAGCGCGTAGATCGCCTTGGCTGCACCACGACCGGTCGTGCCCACCGCCACGGTGTGCCAGGCCGAGCCGAAATACACGTCCGCTATTGTCAACTCGCCATCGTTGAAGAATTGATGCGGCACCGATGTCGAACCGTAGTCGGGCTTGGACAGGTTGGACAAGCCGCTGGTGATGACGGCGGCCGGCAGGTAGGCAAAGACCTCGGCTCCGGTATCGGCATTGAATGCGTGCAGCATGCCGTCATTGGCCGCCACGAAAATCAGCCCCTGGCGGGTGGTGGCGGAGTACGACCCGAAGGTGTCGCTGCCGGTGAACACCTGGCCGACGAACCGGTTCGCCTCGGGCTGCCCCGCGTAGACCGGCTGCGAGTTGACGATGTCGCCCAGCGGCGTTTCGCGCGTACGGTAGATGCCGTTCTTCGCGCTCAGCTCCTTCGAGCTGTCGCCGCGCAGGTAGTTGATCATGCTCTGCTGTGCGGTCGCGTCGACGCCCAGCGCCGTCTGCTCATCACTGGACAGGGTCGCCGGATCAGAGAACGCCACGACCGCCACCGGGGTCGCTGCCGGGTTGTAGGTATAGATCTTCCGTTTGCTGGGGTCGGCGGCGGACAATTGGCTGGCCGCCGTCCAGGTCGGCGTCAGCGCGAGCATGCCGTTGTTCGGGTCCACCGCGATGGCCTTGAGATCGCCCTTCCAGTTGCCGGTGTAGTAATTGGCCTGGTAGGCGAACGCGCCGGTCTTCAGCTGGGTGGAGTTGGCGGCGAGGCTGGCGCCGGTGCCCACGCGATCGGACGCGCGCCGCAGCGCCTTCTTCAGCGCCGCGCTGAACTCGTCCGGCGTCTTCGCCGAGGCGAAGCCGCCGTGGCCGTTGACGGCCGCATGGGCCAGGTCGGCGATATTCTCGATCTTGTCCGCCCCCGGCACCGGCCAACTGAACCCGCTGATCGCCTGGCTGCTGTCGCCATTGGCCCAGGCAAAGATCTGATCGACCGGAACCGTCACCCCACCGTTCGCATAGACCGGATCGAAACCCAGGCCCAGCGTGAACGTGACCATGTGCTGCCAGAACGCCGGGTCTTCCTTGCTGGTGGGTACCTCGTTGATCGACTTGGGGCGCAAGTCGTTGACCCAGTACTTCATGGCCACGTCGGCCAGCGTGTCGCTCTGATCGTCCGAATAAGGCAACGCCGGGTTATAGGTGAAAGGCTGGTTGTTGGGTCCGTTAATCGGACCTGCCTTGATGTTGTCCACGTTGCCGACGCTGGATGGCGGAGCGTCGTTCCAGAAGCCGTCCGTGGTCAGGATGGTGTACGACTGGCGACAGGCAAGCTCGGTCGTGTCAACTGCCGAGGTCTGCCAGGGTTGAGCCGTCTTGTAGTACTTGCCTACAGCGTCCAGTGCCTGACGAAGCGGGGTGCCTCCACTTGCCTGGGCAGCGCCGATCCAGCTCCACAGGGCATTCTTCTGGTCGCCCGACACCGCCCCGTCGCCGAACGGCACGACGTTCGCGATATAGTTGGTGCCCGAGTTGTATGCATCGGTGTAACTGTAGCGGGACGCTGGCAGGTTTTTGTAGTTGTTGTTTCCGCCACCGCCGCCATCAATCGAGCCGAAACCGATCCGATAGGTGGCGTCCACCGAAGAAAACGCATCCATCACGCCACTCTTGGCCATCAGGATGCGCGTGTGGTAGTAGGCGAACCAGTTGGCGATGTTCTGCCCCGCGGTCAGCGCCGTGCCATTTTGTGCCTTGAGCGTGTTGCCGGCGGCATCCTTGTTGGGCGCCGCGGTACCCAAGGTGTCGGACGCCATCACGCAGTTGGTCTGGGTGCCGCAATCCGTAGCGGCCACGTAAGATACGACGTATGGACCGGCGGCTGGCCCCGTCGAATACTGGAAATAAGCGTACTTGTAATACGTGATCGTGCATGTCCCGGTCGGGCTGCCCCAATAATCCGGACTCCAACTCTTTTTATAGGCACCCGCCTGGCTTGCATATGACGCATCACAAGCGGCTTGCGTGACGGACGATGTCGACAAGGTCTGGCTGGAGCCACTCGGTTGCATTGAATACCTGATGCTCGACGAACTGTAAGTCGTCAGATCCCTGGTTCCGTCGGACGGACTGAACCCGTTGATCCACGCACTGGTCAGGCTGGTCGCATCGGGATACCGCGTGCCGTCCGCCTTGAGCGGCGGGGTATAGACCACCATCGGGTTGTAATAGACGCCGTTGTTGCTGGCGTCGATCAGCGCGTCATTATTCGAGGTATTCTTCAGATAGCCCCAGTCTGGCATGAAATCCCACGCCATCGACCCCGAGTCGTCCAGCATCAACACGATGTTCGGCGGCAGCGGTTTCTGGATGATCAACGGCGACTGGTCCACCGTCGGGCCTGGTGTGGTGGCCGCCAGCGCCGGCGAAAAGGCAACGCCCAGCAGCCAGACGGAGAAACCGCTGGCCAGCAGCCGGGTGGCGAAGTGGCGGGGCTTGCCGTGCAGACGGGAGATGATGTTCATGTCGATTCCGCTCTTTGCGATGGTGCGGCACGGGAAAGTCCATGCGTCCGTTTGAAGTCGGCGCAGGGCCGAAGACTCAACCCTGCTTGATCATGGCCTGCAGTACGACGACCGCGCGCCCGCCCACCTGGGCGGGGTCGCCGCTGCGGGCCGTCACGCGGTAGTAGATGTTGGTGATGGCGCCGCCGTTGACGCCGTAGTTGTGCGAGTTGGCGCTCTGGTTGAAGCCGGTGTTGGCCGACGGGTCCTGGAAGTTGCCCATGTTCTCGACCACGTACTGCGGCTGGCCGGTGGCCAGGGTGCCGGCCGTGTATTGCGCGGTGGACAAGGTCTTGATGCTGCCTGCCGGCAGGTCGGGATCGCTGAACGGGTCGGCCAGGCATTTCACGCTGGCCGACTGGCAGTTCCGCGCGACATCGCCCGGGCTGGTGGGGATGCTGGCCGCCGCCGCGCGCATGGCTGCCTCGGCGCCCTGGAACGCCACCTGCCGGTCGTACATGTTGGCGGACATCTTCTGCTGCATGATGGTGCCGCGCACTGCGGCCAGCCCCACCAGGGTGATCACCACCAGCAGGATCAGCGCCACCACCAGGGCCACGCCGCGCTGTGCTCCGCGTCGCGGCGAAGGATGACGGCGGGCGGGATGGAAAGAGCGGGAAGTCGGGACGAGGCGGCTCATGTCATGGCACCCGGTTGCGCACGGTGGTGGTGGCCGAGAACTGGCGTGTGATGGGTTTGGTGTCGGTGCCGGCGCGCTTGTCCACGCTTTCCACCGTGAGCTGGACCCGCACGGAGTCGACGGCGCCCCAATTGGCCGCCACCGTCTTGGCATCGACGAAGCTGGCCACGCCTGCCTGGTGGTAGCTGATGACCATGCCGGTGACGTCGCGCACCATCTCCTGCGCCGTCGGCGTGGGTGCGCCAGCCGTGGTGACCACGTTCACGCGGTACAGGGATTTGCCGCCCAGCGGGTTGTAGCCGATGTACCAGTCCACCGCGCCGAGCTTGAAGATCTGCGAATTCGGCCCGAACGCGTAGCCGTTTCCGTTGGGGCTGGCGCAATTGGTGGGAAAGGCCAGCCCCTTGGAGCAATTGCCGGGAACCGTGCTGCCACCGGCGTTGTGGACCAGCGTGACGTTGCTGCTGTTGTAGCTGGTGACCTGGGCGATGGCCGCATGGTCGGGATCGCAGACGATGACCACGTCGCCCGTCACGATATCCGAGGTCTTGTCGTTGAGCTTGAAATTGGCAGCCGTCGAGCTGGGCGTGGCCGCCACGCTCAGCCCCGAGTCGGCGGCGCCGATCAGTTGCAGCGAGTCGGTGCCGCCCACCTGGTTGGTCGCGGCCGTGCCCACGGTCAACGCCGGGTCCGCCGTAGCCGTACCGACGCCATAGCCATGCACGGCATTGCCCCAGTCGGCCCACCACGCGGTGCTCTGGTTGTTGAGTACGTTGGCCACGCGCCCGTTGTTGTTGCAGCCGGTGAGGCCGGCCTCGCGGATGTCGCGCGCCATCAGTTCGAACGCGAGGCGCGAGCCATCCTGCACGTCGCCCAGTGCCTGGTTGGTGCGGTAGGTGCGCTGGTTGGCCAGGAACACGCTGACCACCCCGCCCACCACGATCAGCCCCAGCACCATCGCCACCATCAGCTCGATCAGGGTGAAGCCTGCCGCGGGTTTCGCCGGCGCCACGCCACGGCAGGCCGCCCGGGTGGGGGAATGACGCTTGCTCATAGCATGGCCTTGGTGGTGACGGTCTGGTTGCTGCTGCCGCCCTTCCCCGCGCGGCTGTCGTCGAAGGCGATGGTGACGGTGCATACCCCGGCGCCGGTGCAGTCGATCGTGCCCTTGGTCGCGGCCGCCGCGCCCAGATTCCGGCCCAGCTGGTTGCACCACTGCGCAAGCTGGGTATCCGCCAGCGTGGTCACCGTCGAACTGCAGGCGTCGGCGGTGACGGTCTTGTTGTAGTTGCCGTTCTTGGCGCTGACGATGTCCGCGCGCATGGCATCGAGGATCGAGTAGCTGGCGACCGTGGCCATGCTGCGCGCCATGGCGCTGTTGTTGGTGGAAAGCGATACCGCCTGCAATGCGGCGATGCCGAGGAAGGCGATGGACAGCACCAGTACGGCGATCAGCACCTCGATCAGGCTGACGCCGGACTGCGCCGGGCGCGCCGCCACGCACGGCATGGCTGGAACAGGGCGACGGATCATGGGCAGGCTCCCGAACTGGTATCGACCACGAGAATCGAGCCGGTGGTCATGCTGATGGTGCGATGGTTGTCCTTGCTCATCTGGCCGGTGCAGATGTCGGCCACCGTGCCGGTGTAGGGGACGGTGGTGCCGGCTTTCTGCCCCAGCCCCTGCCCGCCGAAACGGATCGCCGTCACATCGCCCTTCAGCTGCATGGCCCCGGTGATGCCGACCGTGCCGGCCAGCACCTGGCTGGCGGCGCCATTGGCCATGGCATAGACCGCGCCGCTCTGGGTGCTGCAGGCGACGCCCAGGGCGTCGGCGCCGTTGGCGCTGGCCGAGTTGCTGCACAGCTGGGTGTTCGCGTTGCGCTTGACCGCTTCCATCCGCGCCACGTGGATCGCATTGACGATGTCGTTGGCGGCGGTGGTGAGCTTGTTGGAAAGCGTGATGTTCTTGAAGCTCGGCACCGCGATCACGATCAGCACCACGGCCACAGCCATGGTGATCAGCAGCTCGACCAGGGTGAAGCCGCGCTCGCGCCTCCGCACCGGCGTGCGCCACCAGGGGCGGTCGCCGGCATCTGCCGACGTGCGCGCCCGGATCAACGAGACGTCTCGCTGACGCGACCAGACCTGCATGGAACTCTCCCCCTGATGTCCCTGCCGGCACTGTACCCATCCGCCCGGCGCCGGCCAGCCCTCAGCCGACCGGCGGTAGGAATTGGCCGACGAGCGGCGGCTGAGGGCATCAGAAAAGTGATTGCGGTCAAGAGGCGGCAGCCGCCCGCATGCGTCGGCGCCGTGGTGGGTCCGGATCGCTACGGTGCCGCCTCGACCCGGTTCCTGCCGTTGTCCTTGGCGTGGTACAGCGCGGCATCGGCACGACGCACCAGCGAGGCCGCGCCGGTCTCGGTCGGCCTCAGCTGGGCTACGCCGAGGCTGATCGAGAGCTGCAGCTCCACGCTTTCGACCACCAGCCACGCCGCCGCCACGCAGACGCGCAGGCGCTCGGCCACCTGCAGACCGCCCTCCAGGTCGGTATCCGGCAGCACCACCAGGAATTCCTCGCCGCCCATCCGCCCGAGGCGGTCGTGCTGACGCAGCGCGCCCAGGCAGACACGCACGAGCTGTTCCAGTACCTGGTCGCCGGCCGTGTGGCCATGGCCGTCGTTGACGCTCTTGAAGTGGTCGATGTCGAGCATGATCACGGCCAGCTCCCGCTGGCTGCGGCGGGCCTCGTCGACGGCTTCGCCCAGCATGTACTCGATATGGCGTCGATTGGAGATGCCGGTGAGCGCATCGGTGAGCGCCAGCCGGTGCAGGTGGCGACTCCGGCGCAGCTGCCGCCACGCCAGCCACAGCATCAGCAGCAACAGCACGCCGGCCAGCAGGATGGCCAGCCACTGCCAGCCGCGCACGCGCTCCAGCGCGGCCAGCTGCTGCTCCTTGAGCGCCTTGTCGGCGGCCAGCTTGCGGTTCTCCAGTTCGCGCCGCTCGGTGTCGAACTGCCAGCTCATCAGCGTGGTCAGCTGGGTCTTGGCCATGCGCGCCAGCGCCGCATCGGTCTCCATTTTCAGCTTGAGATCGGCCAGCGCGGCGGCCGGCTTGCCCAGTGCCTCCTGGTTCCTGGAGCGCTCCTCGTACAGCTCGGCCAGGTAGCGCATGTTGCGGTTTTGTCTGACGCTCGCCTCGGCCAGGTCGAACTCGCGTGCGGCCAGTTCGTGCTGGCCCAGGCCCGCATGCGCCTCGGCCGACTGCAGCGCCAGCATGCCGGTGTTGGACTGGTCCGATACCGCCTGGAATTCCTTCGTGGCGGCCTCCACCTGCTGCAGCGCCTCGGCATGACGCTGACGGGCGTTGTTGCTTTCGGCCAGCGCCAGCAGGGCGGAACCCACGCTTTGCCGCGAACCGGTTTCGTGCGCCAAGGCCAGCGCCCGCTGCAGCGGGGCGATGGCCCCCGCGGGGTCGCCCCGCTCGGTGGCCAGGAAACCCAGCTGCATGTAGATCACCATCTGTTCATGCTCGTCGTCCTTGCGTTGTGCCGACTGCATCGACTGGCGCAGGTAATCGCCGGCCTTGTCGTACTCGCCCAGCCGGCGGTAGATGGTGGCGATGCTGATGAGGTTGGACTGCGCCGGCGTCGTGTTGCCCACGGTTTCGTACAGGCGCTGCGCTTCCAGGAAATCGAACAGCGCCTTGGCCTGCTCGCCCAGCAGCGACTGGGCGCCGCCGCGCCAGGTCAGCGCGTCGGCGATCAGGCGCGGGTTTTCCAGGCGCCGGGCGAGCCGGATGCCGGCTTCGTAATCCGGCAGCGCGTCGCGCTCCGTGGTCAGCTTGCTCTGGTAGAGGCCACGACAAATCCGGAAGTTGGCCTCCGCATCCAGGTCGCCCACCTTCTGCGCCTGCTCGGTGCCGCGACTCGCATAGGCGTGGCCGCCCTTGACGTCGTTGTCGAAGGCCAGGAAGCAGTACACGTAGTCGTAGCGGCGCTGCCGGTAGGCATCGCCGGGCGGCAGCAGCGCGCCCAGGCGGTCGAGCGCCTGCCTGGTCGCGGTCTGGTTGTTGAGCGGTATATCGCCGTTGTCCAGCTGCCGGACGAGCAGGTCGAACGCCGCCGCGTCGTGCGCCGGAGGCGGTGTCGCCGGTCCCGCAAATGCGCACGGCGTCGCCGCCAACAGCAACGCGAGCAAACCTGGCAAATCACGGAATAGTCCGGACAACACGCCCCCAAGAAAGTCGATTCAGACCCTCCCTAGTCCGCACGGCAAAGGCCGTCGTCCCGTTATCGGCCGCGCCCCGGAAAACCTGAGCGACGCGCCTGCGCAGCCGCCATCCTGCAGCCGCCGAATGCAAGGCCGGAGCCATCGTCTCACGGCCGCCTGACGCCGCAAATACCGGCGCCGTCGCTTGCGCCATCGCGACGCGGCCCGTAGAATTCGCGGTTCTCCGCCGGAGTAGCTCAGTTGGTAGAGCACGTCATTCGTAATGATGGGGTCGTAGGTTCGATTCCTATCTCCGGCACCAGTTGACTGGCCCGTCCTGATTCAGGTTGACACCTTTTGGGACGGCAAGGAGGCAGGTTGGCCCTGCCGGAAGAACGCCCGATGAACCTCATCGGGCGTTCTGCATTTCAGGGACAGGTGGGGCCGCTCGTGGCTGCAGATGGCCACGGACTCTTTGACCATCCGGCGAGCCTGTTGCAGGTCGCTGGGTCGATGCAGCAGGGACGAGACTTTGCGCGAGGACTTGCCCAAAGGTTTTTTACGACGCGCACTCCATAGTCCTGCTTGAGCACGTCCAGCATCGCCTCGAGCAGGCGGGCCTTCTCATTGGCTTGTTGCAGTTCGACCTGCAGCGCCTTGATCTGTTGTTCCGGCGTCAGAGGGTGTGAAGAAAACCACACCCTGTGGTTTTCTTCAGTCGCGAGTCCGGTACACGCCCGGACTCGTTCACATGAAACAGTCACTGGCGTGACTGTTTCATGTCCGGCCATCGGGCAACCGCTCCCTGCGTTGCCTCAACTCAGGCATCGGGCAACTGCTCCTGCGTTGCCTCAACTCGGGCATCGGGCAACTGCTCCTGCGTTGCCTCAACTCGGGCATCCATGCCCTCGCCATGCCCTCGCCGTGGCCTCGCCGTGGCCGGCCTGAGCGGTTGAAAAAATCACAACCTCGCAGTGGTTTGGGTTGGGTAGACATGGTGCCGATGATGCGCCATCGCGCCGGTCTTGCCGGCCGTACTTGCGCAGCCACACCAGCACGGTCGATCGGCCTTGGATCCCGTAGCGATCCTTAGCCTGTTTGCAGGTCAGCTCGCCTTTTTCCACCTGCTCGACCACCGTCAGTTTGAAGGCCAGCGTGTAGTCTCGTTGCGTGCGTCTGATCCTTGGATTCATGAGGTCGCCTTTTCTTCGGGAAAAGGTGTCAACTCATTTCAGGACGGGTCACAGCACGGGGCATTCTCAACAGCCTGCTAAAGAATGCTTTGCGCAACAAAGATACAGCCGAAGCGACGGAAAGCTTTTTTCGCGGGGTGCCGCAATGATGCTTCAGTTCAAGCGGGCAGCACCCCATCACTTGACGCCAAAGTCGAAACCACGAAGACCGTTGATACGAACGCTCTCAAATAGAGGCCAAGCGATGGGCTGTAGATGAATGGTCGAGCGAATAGCCCATGCCGTCATTGGCCCCGCCCTGCCGTCAGCTTTCGCTGCGGGGTAAATCACTTTGGTGAACAGGGGTTCCTTCGTAAGGGTGGTCGTGGGCAGGACACCGACCACACCAAGCACACCCATGCAAAAGGTAATCAGTGCACCCGTCAGTACCCAGGCATTGCGATAGACCCATCCCGTCAACATCATGCCCATCCATACCGCCAGCTTGAGGATGTGGACCAACGCCCCCGCCAAAGAGAACGCCAGCGAAATCGGTGGAACCACCACGGCCCGATAAGCGTCGCGACCCTCCTTCTCATAAACCCCATGGTCAGCGAAGTCTTCCACCGGGGCATTCAGGCGCTTCACGGTGTCGCCTACGCGGGTCTCGAGCATGGGCCCGTAGATCTCGGCATCGAAGGCGTCTGGTGAACCAAGGAGGTGCACGGTCATGCTCGCCGGCACGCCCAGTGCCTGTTTCCAGGCTTTCTGGATTTCAGGTCGGCTAACAAATTGCGCGAACGTCAGGTTGCGGGGTAACCGCACACCGTTACCGACGTTGAGAGTGCCACCCACGCTGCCCTCCACCTTCCGGTGGTAGGCCTCATAGAATCCTTCCCTGTCCGACGGCACCCAGTCATTGGCGACGGGCAGGCCCTGTTTGCGCACGGACTTCCGCACATCGCCCCAGTTGCGGCTGGAAACCGTGTCCGGCGTCCAACGGTAACGAGCGAGCCTGGCCTCGTACCTGGCCCATTGTGCATCCACATCGCGGTCGATGTTGTTGAGCGCCTGGGCACCCTTGTTCACGGCGCCGACGTAGGCGTTGTACCGCCCTTCTATATCCCGTCGACTCTGCACGTAGCCTTGCCACGCCTTGTCGAACATGCCGGTGTTATCCCGCATCTCCCGGCGAACGATGTCGGCCTTCTTGTCCTCGATGCGCTTCTCGACGCTCTTGATTGACGATGCCAGGAAGGGAAAAGTTGCCATGAACGTCTTGACGTCTGGTTTTACCGGCTGGGAGACGTCGAGCTTCAGGCCATCCAGCTTGATCTCGCCACTGATGAAGGCTTGCTGCAGCAGTTGCAGATTGATCGCTTCCTGCCTCGCTTCCGGGCTGGAGTGATCGACCAGTTGATCCACGATGGCGACCTTTTCCAGCACGAACACGGTGGTCATCGTGATGGCGGTGAGGATCGCCGTCGACGCAACGAGCCGGCGGGTGCTCCAATGTCGCTTCTCCGCCTTGTGGAACTGCGAGGGCCACAGGGCCAGGGCCAGCGCGAAGCCGGACAGGCAACGCCCCCAGCGCTCGATCGACTCGACGGCACCCGGCGACACGTTGCTGCCGACCACATCCAGCAGGCGGGCGTTGAAGCCGAACTCGATCGCCAGGTAGGCCAGCGTCACGCAAAGCATGACGCCGCCCCAGAGCTTGCGGCCTTCGTAGCGAACCAGATACCGAGTCAGAACATTGCCATTCGCAGGCGACGTCGCGCTCATTACTCGTAGTCGCCCAGGTTCACCGTGATCGGCTTTGCCGGCGTGCTCGCTTTTGTGCCCGTGGCGTGCGTGGCGTTGGTCACCGGAATGGTCTTCAGCATCACCGCGGTGGGTGGCGGTGCGGCGGCAGGCGCCTCCGATCTCCGGGCGGTAGCCGCCGAGCGGGTCCGGGCCGTGCTGCCGGCGGAGCGGCTGTAGGACGATGGCAGCGTATTGACGGGCCTGGGCGGCGGCGCCAACCCCGGGGGAATCGGCGCACCAGGGACTGAGCTGAGGAAGGCGTAATCGGGCGTACCTTCCCAAATGGACGGATTCATGTCGACGTTGTCGGCCTTGATGTACCAGTCGTGCAGACGCGGCTCGTACTGGATGGCAACGAAGTCATTGCCCCGCTGGAAGAACTTCAGGTCGCCGTGACAGTTCGTACGGGGCTTGAACGGGAGCACACTGCGTTGCGTGACGATGAGCACGGTGTAATCGTGCGCACAAGAGGCCGAGGTCTTCTCGAAAATGGCAAAGCTTGCGCCAGCTATGGATTTCACTTCATCAAGCTGGACCAGGCGGGTGCCGGACGGGAAGTTGATCAGCTGATAAGAGTCGAGGAACTTCAGCTGGAACAGCGGCTGTCCTCGCTGGTCTCGTGTTTCGCGCAGCACCATCGGCCCTTTCGGCGTGTCGACAGTGGCCAATGTGCGGGCACCCAAGGCCTGCACGTCAAGCGTCGGGTTGCCTGCCGGATCGAGGGCGCAACCCGCAAGCATACTCAACAGCCCACTGGCCAACACCCACCGGGCTGGCCTCATCAATGGCATCCACATATATTCATACCCCCTGTATCAATGAAACGATTGATGACACTTGCCGGTGGCGTGCAGTCACTGGGAAAGTGCGCCCTGTCACGACGGGCAAACCGGCCGCCCGGCTGCCCGCAGCGATTCGGCCAGCGCTCGCATGCGATGGGCCGACAGCAGGCTCCAAGCATACTGGCTGACCACCTCTAACTGGGCGCGCTTGGTGCTCTGCGCCGCCGCCTTGACACCACACAGGATCGGATGCGCTTGGCAATCCATCGCTGGTTGCTGCACGCCTTGCGATACCGAGGCAACCAGTCGGTCGAGACTGGCTTGCAGATTGGCGTCAAAGGCCCGGTACGCAGCCGTGCTGAAACTGGCGCAGACGGGCAAGACATACTGATGCCCCATGACCTTCATCGAAGGTATGCCTTCGTCGTCGCCAAGCGCATGGGTCATGTGTGATACCGGATCAAGGACGGCCGGCCGGCCTTCCGACGGTGGCACATAGGCCGAGTAATAGCGCACGCGCGCCTCGACACCGGCTCGATCGGCACCGATATCCGCCAGCTGGCGTGCATTGAGTGGCGCCGGGTTGAAACCGACTACCCGCCCAACATGCTGGTGAATGCCGGCGTAGGTCGCATAGGCACCGCCAAGGGAATGACCTGCAACCACCATGTGTTCCGGCGCGGTGCCGGCCCGGATGATGGCGGCCACGACCTGGTCGGCTACATCGAAATTTGCCGGACGGCCTGCCCGCGCCTCGTCGCGCTGGCCGGCCAGCAAGGCCAGTTTTCCCGACAGTAGCGGAAAACTCGTCTGAAGGTCCGCCAACACCTCGGGCGACAGGCCGATGCCAAGATCCGTGGCGACGTCACTCGTGTTGTCCGTGCCGCGGAAGACAACGGCCCGCAAACCCTGCGTTAGATCATAGGCTTCGAAATAGACCCCACGCGCCCGCGCCATTGCTTCGATTTCGGGCAGAGGTACCCGCCGGACACCATCAGTCGACAGTCGCTGCTTGGTGGCCATCTGATCCTTCAACTGATCCAGACGCCGTTGCTGCGCGTCGATCGCACTGGCAACTGCCGCCTGGTCGCCCGGCGGTGCAAGGGCGCCTGCCCTGAGCTGCTCCAGCGAGCGAGTCGCTTCCTGGACGTGGGTTTCATCGGCGTATACGGCGTAAGCGAGGAAGGCCAGCTCTGTATCGCGCTGCCGCACGGAGGCATCGTCCGGCAAGCGAGGCGAGATCATTTCCAGAGACACCTGCCCGGCCTGGCTGGCGGGAGCCGCGAAGGACTCCGTCACCCACAAGGGAAGCAACAAAGCAGACGCCAACAGGATCCAGCCAAATCGGTACGGGATGGTGTTATGCATCGGTTCCTTCCGAACGTCGCCGAGCCTCATGGGACTCATGGTGAGCGAAGACATGGTTCCCGCGATCAGTGGCTATCCAGCCCTTCTTGCGCCAGCGCCTGTCGGGCGCGTGCATCGCCGTGGCTTGCCGCCTTGTTCCACCACTGCCGTGCATGTGCCTTGTCAGGACCTGGCAGGCCTTCGCCCCGCCAGTCCATCAACCCCAGGTTGTACATGTCATCAGCACGCCCCGTGTTGGCCGCCTCTGTAAACCAATGGCGGGCCTGCGTGGAATCTTTTGGGATCTGGCCACCCATGATATACATCAGCCCCAGTGTGTGCATCGCCTCACCGTTGCCCTTGGCGGCTGCGCGTTTGAGCATCGCCACGCCCTTTGCCACGTTGGCCGGCGACTGGTTCGCCATCGTCGTGAGCTGCCCCGCCAAGAGCAGTGCCTCGGTATCTTCCGGCAATGCGTCCACCGCCCTCAGTGCCCAGTCCCTCGCCGCCAGGCGATCGGACGTGGAGGATGGCTCCTGCTCGTTCCTGGACTTCTCCCATAGGGCCTGTGCCAGGCAGGAATAGGCCTGTGCATTGCCCTGCTCTGCCAGCCTCTGGAGCGCTGGCCGCGCCTTGGCAAATGTCTTGCTCTGGCAATCGGCCATTGCCTGCCGCAGCGTCGCATCCCCGCCCAGGCGAGCCAAGGGTGCGGAGGACGCAGGCGAGCTCCTGTCGGCGGTGTACTGACGGGCAGCACCGACCATCGACAACGCCAGCACCAACAGCGAAGGCAACAGGTGAAGCCACAACCCCTTGCGGTGGTGCTTGGCCTTGCGAACATATTGCAGGGCCTTATCGGACCGGGCCTGATCGCCAAGGGTGCTTTCGAAAACACGACTCGACTGGAAATGCAGCAAGCCCAGAGACATCGGCAAGGCGCAGACGGCTGGAAGCATTGCCCAGTACGGATGGTTCAGCTGCCAGGTTGCCAAGGCAACGAGACTGCAAACCAGCGGCATCTGCCACCAGGTATGCATGGCGACGTCGTCGTAGATGCGTTTCAACGCCGACAGCAACGCATCCTTCAGCTTCTCCGCGTAATCGGCGGAAACCAGCGTATGCAGTTCGACCAGTGAGCGACCGTCGAGCGTGGCTTCGACCAGCGCCGTGTTGAGTTCGGATTCCACCACATCGCGCAACGGTCCGGTAAGCCGCTCCTTGCGCGCCTTCGCGTGGCCGCTGGTGTCGGCCGAGACTAGTGCTGACCGCAGCGCTTCGAGATCGCCGTTCAGGAGATCCCTGATGATGTGGTTCAGATCCAGCCACTGACGATTCACGCCATAGGCGACCACGTGATAGTTCTGTTCCCCGTGGGTGACATCAAGATGAAGGACATCCAGTTCGCCCCGATACCCGGCGAGCACTGCACCGGACATTCCATCCTTTGTGCGATGAAGCTCGGCAAGGGCAAGCCCCCGCGATTCGCTGGCGATGGCGTGGACGTCCGCTCGGCGCCCGATCTCGTTCGCCCGCTGGTCGATGGGGGAAAGCCAGTTTTGGCCGTATTTTACCTTGTGGTGGACCTCCACCCAAGCGGCCGTGCCCACTCGCCCGGAACCTTCGCATGGTTCGCAGACCAGGTCGCCCATGCCCGTGCAGGTCCGGCACGTGATGGTTCCGGTCGTCGAGCACCTGACGCAGCCGATCCGGCCCTGGCCAACGCAGTAACTGCAGTTGACCCGGCCATAGCTGCAGTTGCAGGCGACCTGTTTTTCCACCCAGCGGGACTTGGTTTGGGAGTCGTAGCGATCTCCCAGCCACACCTGCTCCGTGTAGTACTCCATCGAGCCGACGGTGACGGTCGAGGTTCCGGAACAGCGCGTGCACATGACCTTGCCGGTGCTCGAGCACCACGTGCAGCTCGTTCGGCCGGCGCCGCCGCAGTTGTAGCAGATTTCCGTGCAACTTCCCGAGCACGTGTAGCAGGTGACGCGTCCCTTGCCGTAGCAGGGACGGCATCGATGCAGTTCAACGTGGATCGCTTCCGCAGGGAGCCAGAGTCCGTCGCGCAGTTCGTCGTAGACGGTCGCCGGGTTCTGGAGCTTCGTGTAGAGCAGGTCCAGGCCCAAGTTCAGGCGGTGGCCAGTATCGGACGCCGCGTCGGTAATCGCGCTACGCGAAGGTTGGGCTCCCTTGCCGGTCGGCTGGCTGCGCCCGGTGATCCCCACCGACTCGAGTCGGGCTTCCAATGCGTGCGTGGCATCGATGGTCAATCCCTGCGCTACGCAGGTTTCGTTCACGCCATTGACATCCGTATCGTCGAAGCGGGTGCGGTCGCGAACCAAGCGCCGCAGCTTGGCGAGCGCCGAGCCATCATCATGCTCCGTGGATCCACTCGAACCGGTATCCTCCGTCACCAATGCTGTGGGCGCCGCCATCGGATCGACTGCCGGGGGCGCGTCACCATCACGCTCCGTGCCTGGTGCTTCGTCGATCGTTGCTTCAGTGTTGGAGACAGGCTCGACAGGGATATTCACAGGGTGAGATTCCTTGGCATCGATGCCGACTGTGTGCTGAGCCTACGGGTTGCCAGAGGACCCACGGAACATCGGGGAGTACCACGGGCTTCCATTCACCCCTGAAAACAACGCCCGATTATATCCGCCCGATTATATCGGTGGATATCGGCACACCGCGAGCAAACTTGAATGACCTAGCCAACACCAGCCTCGCACGGAAAGCGGGATCAGCCTTCGAGAGAGGTTGCAAACCGTGGATAAACCGGGCGAGGCCTATACATCAGGCGAAATTAAGGATGAGTGGCGTCGACGCACCGGCAAGATCCGTTCGACCGCGTAATACCCGTGGATATGTGCCCGGTACCGAATGGCGCTTACTTAAGCCCCGTTCGTCCCCGGATCAAGTCCGGGGCAGGCTCTGAGCGTAGGCCGAAGGCCGAAGTCGAAGGACACGCCGGCAATGGGGGCGGCCCTCACCTGGCGGTGCTTCGACTCCGCCCGCCGCGCGGGCTACGCTCAGCGAGAACGGGGCTTAAGTAAGTGCCATTCTGCCCGGTACCCTGTCGGACGCCTCGCCTGTGACTGCCTGATTTGCCGAAGCCAGTCGTAGTCGCCCTCAGGTTGCAGGCCAGGACTGACACGCGTGCCGCGTGACGTTGCGACCCAGTGCCGCGGCCTGGGTGCCTTCGACTCGGCCGCATCCGGTAGCTCTTCCCCTCACGTGACGAAGAGCATTGCGCACGACCGAAGGAAGTTCCTCGTGAACAGGGCTGCGCCCCTGCGGGCTCGACGCGGGAAGTCAGAGGCTGGCCGAGCCGTTACCGCCGACCAGGCGCAGTTCCTTGGGCAGGGCGAAGGTGATGTTCTCCGCTTCACCGTCGAGTTCGCGCACCTCGCCGGCGCCCCACGACTGCAGGCGGGCGATCACATCGCGCACCAGTTTTTCCGGGGCCGAGGCGCCGGCGGTAAGGCCGATGCGGGTTACGCCGTCGAGCCAGCTGCGTTCGATGTGCTCGGCGCCGTCGATCAGGAACGAGCGCACGCCCTGCTTCTCGGCCAGCTCGCGCAGGCGGTTGGAGTTGGAGCTGTTGACCGAACCGACCACCAGCATCAGGTCGACCGCGTCGGCCAGCCGGCGCACCGCATCCTGGCGGTTCTGCGTGGCGTAGCAGATGTCGTCCTTGCGCGGCCCCTCGATGTCGGAGAACCTCGCGCGCAGCGCGGCGATGATCGCCTTGGTGTCGTCCACCGACAGCGTGGTCTGGGTGACGTAGGACAGCGCATGCGGGAACTTCGGCGCGAGCGTGGCCACGTCCTCCACCGATTCCACCAGCAGGATCTCGCCGGCATGGGCACGGCTCCACTGACCCATGGTGCCCTCGACCTCGGGGTGCCCGGCGTGGCCGACCAGCACCACGCTGCGCCCGGTACGCCCCAGCCGCGCCACTTCCATGTGCACCTTGGTGACCAGCGGACAGGTGGCGTCGAACACCTTGAGGTGCCGCTGCTCGGCCTCCTCGCGCACCGCCTGCGACACGCCGTGCGCGCTGAAGATCACGGTGGCGCCGTCGGGGACCTCATGCAATTCCTCGACGAACACCGCGCCGTCGGCGCGCAGCTTGTCGACCACGTAGCGGTTGTGCACCACCTCGTGGCGCACGTAGATCGGCGCGCCGTAGGATTCCAGCGCGCGCTCGACGATGGCGATGGCGCGATCGACGCCGGCACAGAAACCGCGGGGGTTGGCGAGCAGGATGTCCAAGACGACCTCGATACGGAATCCCGTAGGAGCCCGCTGGCGGGCGATGCTTTTGCGAATCCCGAATCCCGGACTTCAGAGCATCGCCCGCGAGCGGGCTCCTACGTGCGCTGCAACAGCGGCAGCTTGTTCGGCACGCCGTCCCACTTGTCGGCGTCTTCCATCGACGGGATCTTGCTGGTCAGCACCGGCCACTCCTTCGACAGCTCGGCGTTGATCGAGAGGAAGACTTCCTGACCAGCCGGCACGTCGAGCTCGGGGAAGATCGCGCCGACCGGACACTCTTCCACGCACAGCGTGCAGTCGATACACTCATCGGGGTCGATCACCAGGAAGTTCGGACCTTCGTGGAAACAATCCACCGGGCACACCTCGACGCAGTCGGTGTGCTTGCAGTTGATGCAGTTTTCGGTGACGACGTGCGTCATCATGCCTCCTTCCGGCATGCGCCGGCGGTTGCCAAAGTGTCGAACGACGGCAGGTGCTGCGGCAATGACCCAGATCAGTGACCGCCGCGCGCCGCCATCGCAGAATCCACCCGCATCTCACCACTTCCCCAAGGAGCGACACCATGCGCAAACTGATTGCCCTTGCCCTGCTCGGCCTGCTCTCCACCCCGCTGATGGCCGCCGAGTGCGCGACCACCGTCGAGGCCAGCGACGCCATGCAGTTCAACACCAAGACCATCACCGTGCCGAAGACCTGCAAGACCTTCAAGGTGACCCTGAAGCACACCGGCAAGCTGCCGATCGCCGCGATGGGCCACAACTGGGTGCTGTCGCACAGCGCCGACGAAACCGGCGTGATCGCCGACGGCATGAAGGCCGGCGCCGCCAACAGCTACGAGAAGCCGGGTGACGCGCGCATCGTCGCGCATACCAAGCTGATCGGCGGCGGCGAGTCCGACACCGCCACGATCAACGTGGCCAAACTCAAGGCCGGCGAGCAGTACGCCTTCTTCTGCACCTTCCCCGGCCACGCCGCGCTGATGAAGGGCAGCTTGAGCCTGGGCCAGTAAGCTTCACGGACCAGCAACGCATCCGGCCGTCATGGCCGGGTGCGTTTTTTGTTGGTGCCGGCTTCACAACTTGTTCCGCGCACGGATCCATCATGTTCCGCATGAACCCGCAGTCGCCACTGGACGAACCAGCGCTCGCCCGACTGGTCGACCGTTTCTACGAGAAAGTCAGGCGCGACGCGCAGATCGGCCCGATCTTCAATGCCGCGGTGCACGACTGGGACGAACACAAGCACCTGCTGACCTCATTCTGGGCTTCGGTAGCGCTGCGCGCGGGCAGCTACCGCGGCAACCCGATGGGTGCGCACCGACCGCATCCGATCCGCGCCGAACATTTCGACCGCTGGCTGGCTCTGTGGCGCGAAACCACCGCCGAGGAGCTGGACGAGGCCGGCGCCGTGCAGATGCAGGAATACGCCGAGCGTATCGGCCGCAGCCTGAAGTACGGGCTGGGCCTGCAGGCGCAGGCGCAACCGTTTGGCGTGCCGATCGTCGGCATCGGGCGACCGTAGGAGCGCTGTCAGCCCAGCGCCTTCAGCGCCGCGTCGTAGTTCGGTTCGTGACCGATCTCGCTGACCAGTTCGGCGTGCAGCACCTTGTCGCGGCCGTCCAGCACCAGCACCGCGCGTGCGGCCAGCCCGGCCAGCGGGCCACTGGCGATCGCCACGCCATAGTCGTTGAGGAACTGGCGGCCGCGCATCAGCGACAGGTTGGTCACCCGCTCCAGCCCCTCGGTGCCGCAGAAGCGAGCCTGCGCGAACGGCAGGTCGGCCGAGATGCACAGCACCACGGTGTGGTCGAGCTTGGCAGCCAGTTCGTTGAAGCGGCGCACCGAGGCGGCGCATACGCTGGTGTCGACGCTGGGGAAGATGTTCAGCACCTTGCGCTTGCCGGCGTAGCCGGACAGCACCACGTCGGACAGGTCGGCGCCAACCAGGCTGAATGCCGGCGCGGTCGAACCCACCGCGGGAAACTGGCCGTCGACGCTGACCGGCTGACCCTTGAACGTGACCTGGGACATCATGCACCTCGTGTGTGGATGGATGGCTACAAGTAGAACATGGTCTTGGCCAGGAAGACGATGCCCACCATCAGGCCCAGCACGATGCGATGGGTGTGCCGGAACCGGCACGCGTCCATCTTGCCGCTGCGCATCGCCCACATCGCGTTGACGAACACACCGAGCACGCCGAACGCCAGCAGCGTCTTCAGCAGCAACCAGTTGCCGAAACGGCTGCCCACGCAGGCCACGCCGTCGCAGCGGATGTCGAACAGCACGAGGCCGCTGGCGAACAGCAGCACCACGAACACCGGCATGAACCGGCGCACCCTTGCCATGATTGCCTGCTCGATGCGATGCAGGGTGGCCGCGTCGAAATGCCGGTGCAGCGACTCGACCACCAGCACCTCGAACGTCACCGCACCGACGAACACGATGGCGCACGCCAGGTGCACCAGCACGATCCACGGATACCACGCCGCCATGCGGATTCTCCCGAAGCTCTCGTGCAAGTCTGCGCGCGGCTGGCAGCGGTCGCGCTGACCTGGATCAGGCTGCGGGAGACGACCGCCTCAGTCGTGCGGCTGCGCAACCACCTTGCGGATCGCTTCCACGAACTCGGGATCGAGCTTGCCGATCCGCGCAGTACGCGCGGCGATGCGACCGTCGGCGTCGAGCAGGATCAGTTCACTGGAGTGGTTGAATTCGCCGTCGGGCAGTTGCCGGTACTGCAGACCGAGCACGCCGGAGAGCTGGCGCACCTGCGCCGACTTGGCCCGCGCCAGCGTCCAGATGCGCGGATCCAGCTTGCGCTTCCCCGCATAGCTCTTCAGCGTGGCCACGTCGTCCCGCGCCGGGTCGAAGCTCACCGCCAGCAGGTCGATGCGCGCGCGGGTGGCCGGATCCAGCGCGTTGCGGGTCAGCCGCAGGCTGTCGATGATCATCGGACAAACCATCTGGCACGAGGTGTAGAACATCGTCACCAGCTGCGGCCGGCCGCGCCGCTCGGCCAGCGTCTGCTGGCGGCCGTCCTGGTCGGTCAGCTGCACCTTCAGGTTGTAGACGGAGTCGCCGGGCAGCGGCGTGGCCGCCCGGGCGCTGCCGAGCAGCAGGAGCATCGCGAACAGGGGCAACAGGCGTTTCATGACGCGTTCCTCATTCGGGCTTCGCACAGCGGAAGCCCATGTTGTTGGTGGTGTCGGCGGCCTTCAGCGCGGAGAGCATGGCGATGCGCATCAGCACCGCGTAGTTCTCCTTCTCCTGCAGGCTGACCGCGCCGGCGCCACAGAACTTCAGCACGTCGGGATCGTTCTGGTCACGGCTGTCGCTGGCTACCAGCAGCGCATTGAAGTCGTCCACCCACTCCCACACCGGCTTGGTGATGTCGCGCACGCCGTAGACGTTCGGCGCGCCGCCGACGTCCGACAGCGGCGCGCTGGACGGGCGCGAGTACCAGGACAACAGTTTCTCGCGCCAGGCCGGGTCGCTGCGCGCGTCGCGGCGGGTAGCGTCGGCCGCCGCCGCGTACTCCCACTCGTACCAGCTGGGCAGGCGCGCGCCTTCGCTCTCGCAGTACGCCCGGGCGGCGAACCAGCTGACCCTGGTCACCGGCTGTCTGGGCAACGCCTCGCTGCCCAGCGTGTCGGCACCGGCCCAGTGGCTGAGGTAGCGCCGGTCGGCGAGGATGCTGGCGACGCGGTCGCGCCGCCATTCGGGATAGGCCTTCACGAAGGCCAGGAATTCGGCATTGGTGACCGGCTCGGTGCGCAGGCGGAACGGTGCGATCTGCGCCGGCGCCGCCTTGCCGTCGGCCGGCAGCACGCTGGCGAAGCGCCCTCCCGGCAGGGCGGCGTAGTCCGCCGCCACTGCCGGCAGTACCAGTATCAGGCCGAGCAGGGCCAGTGCCAGACGGTTGCGCATCTCAGTGCTCCGCGGTCGCCGCCGGGGTTACCGCGGCGCGTGCCTTGGCGACTTCTTCCTTGCTGATCTGCCCGCCCGGGTTGCCCCAGCTGTTCAGCACGTAGGTCAGGATGTTCGCCACCTCGTCGTCGGTCAGCTGCGCCATCGGCGGCATCACCGAGTCGTACTCGTGACCGTTCACCGTGACCTTGCCGGTCAGACCATGCGTCACGATGGTCATCGCCCGCTTCGGGTCGACCGCCAGGTAGTCCGACTTGGCCAGCGGCGGGAACACGTTCGCCAGGCCTTCGCCGTTCGCCTGGTGGCACACCGAGCAGGTGCCTGTGAACAGCTGCTTGCCCGCCGCGATCTGCTCCGCCTTGGTCAGCGTGCCGGCCGCATGCGCCTTCGCTGCCGTGGTCACCGCCTGCAGGTTCGGCTCCGAGCGATCGCCCAGGTAGACCGAGTCGACTTCCTTGCCCGAGTAGATCGTCTTGTCTTCCGGGCCGTCCACCTTGAGGATGCCCAGCGCGCCCTTGTTGAATGCGCGGAAGATCGAGTGGTCGACCAGCACGTAGCTGCCCGGCACGTCG
This sequence comes from Rhodanobacter sp. FW106-PBR-R2A-1-15, assembly GCF_058789735.1. NCBI lineage: Bacteria > Pseudomonadati > Pseudomonadota > Gammaproteobacteria > Lysobacterales > Rhodanobacteraceae > Rhodanobacter > Rhodanobacter sp. FW106-PBR-R2A-1-15. Next base: position 41,671 of record NZ_JBYTEM010000039.1, read on the forward strand.
GTGTGGAACTCCACCATCGCCGCGCCGCCGGCCGGGATCAGCGTGGTCTGCACGTTGTGCTGCGCCACCGTGCCGCCTTCGGGCTGCACCTTGTCGAAGATCTCGCC
>NZ_JBYTEM010000040.1:0-40338 GCF_058789735.1 Rhodanobacter sp. FW106-PBR-R2A-1-15
GCTCAAGGTCATCGCCAGCTTCCTGCCACCGCTACCCGATAACGCCAAAATCCACCCACACTGATCCGCGAAGACCCCTTTTTGTGAAGCGATCCGCGGCGGCGTGCGCCAGTGCATTCGACCGGCCGCCCCGGTGAACTATCATCGCCACGCCACCGGCAGCCGATTCGCCAAGGGAGTCTCGAAGTGATACGCCTTGCCCTCCATTGCGGGATCGGCTTGTCGCTGCTTGTGCTGGCATGGTGCAGCGCATGAGCAACGCAGCCCGCCTCCGGCTCATTGTGCGAAGCACCGCAGACCACCTACTTCAGTTGCCAGACGGCGCGGCACCAGACGATCAGCCTGTGCGGCGCGCTGCCCTCAGCACTGCAGTATCGCTATGGCAAGGCGGGGAAGGTGGAGCTGGCGTTTCCGGATGATGTGGCGCATGGAGCGCGGCAGTTCGCCTTCGCGCATTACAGCCGCTACCAGGTCGAACGCAGCGAGATCAGCTTCAGCCATGGCGATGCCGGCTACACCTTGTTCGACTACACCGAGGACGGCCGCCGCACGGCCGGCGTGCAGGTCAGTACCGCGGAAGGCAAGGCAGCGGAAATCCATTGTGTCGGTGTGATCCAGGGCACACTGAGTCCGCTGGGCAAGAGTCTGCGCTGCGATACCGACAGCGCCCTCAACGGCGGGCGATGCCCTTGAGCGCGCGGTCCGGCGGCGCCGGCCATATTTCCGCAAGCTGGCGCTGATCTGCGTACCGACGAAGTGGTCCAATCGCATACGTCCGACCACGATCCATCCCGGCACTGATCGGTAAAATGGCGGCTTCGCCACTACCCGGCACGCGTCGCCATGTATTCAAACTTCTGCATTCGCCTGCTGGCTGCCGCACTGTGCATTGCCGTTTCACTGCCGCTGGCAGCAAGCGAGCAAGGTGCCCCCACCATTGGCCAGCAGCGCGAGGCGGTGCTGTTCTGGCCGCAGGCGCAGCGCGAGGCGCAGTTCCGCAAGATGTACGAGCGGTTTCCCAGCGACCGCGCCGCGCATGGCACGCATGTCCACGCGCTGCCGCAGGGCCGGCCGCTGGCCATGCCGGGCAAGGACGTGTCGGCATGGCTGGCCGGCTACATGGATGAGCGCCACCTCGCCGGCGTGATGGTGCTGCAGCACGGCCGTGTGCGCCTGCAGCGCTACGCGCTGGGCTTCGGGCCGGAGCAGCGCTGGGAGTCGTTCTCGGTGGCCAAGTCGGTCACTTCCACCTTGCTGGGCATCGCGCTGCAGCAGGGCTATATCCACAGCATGGACGACACGCTGGGCAGCTACATCCCGGAGCTGCGTGACAGCGCCTACGCCGAGGTCACCGTGCAGCAGTTGCTGACGATGACTTCCGGCGTGCACTGGAACGAGGATTACGCCGACGCCAACTCGGATGTGGCGCAGATGTACCGCGGCGCCTGCGTCGGTGGCCGCGCGCACATCCTGACCTACCTGGCGAAGCAGCCGCGGCAGTGGCCGGCCGGCACGCATTTCAACTACAACACCGCGGAAACCGACCTGCTCGGCATCCTGGTGCAGCGGGCCACGCACCGCTCGCTGGCCGACTATCTTTCGCAGGCGATCTGGAAACCGTACGGCACGGCTTCCGACGCGTACTGGATCAAGGACGAATGCGACGGCAGCGACACCGGCGGCAGCGGCCTGTCGGCCACGCTGGGCGACTACGCGCGGTTGGGTCAGTTCATGCTCGACGGCGGCCGCATCGACGGCAAGCCGGTGATCGCCGCAGCCTGGCTCAAGGGTGCAGTGCGCCGCCAGGCCGCCGTGGACGAGCCGGAGCGTGGCTACGGCTACCTGTGGTGGACCGATACCGATGGCAGCTACGCGGCGATCGGCATCTTCGGTCAGATGGTCTACGTCGATCCCGCGCACCAGCTGGTGATCGCCCAGGTCGGCGCGTGGCCGCAGGCGACATCCAACGAGCTGGTCGCCACGCGGCGCGCCTTCGTCGCCGCCATCAAGCGGGCGGTGGATGCGGAGACGGAACCGCGGGCGCACTGAACCCGGCGATGTGCCGGGAGCAGGGCGCGGAGCAGTCGCCCGCGTGGCCTTGGGCGTTGTCTTCAATCGGCCTGCGCCGAGTGGTCCAGTGGATGGCGAAGGTCACCGACCGGGAATACCTTGTGGGTCCGGCGCCATGACCCCATCCCTTGCTTGCATTGTCTTCCCCCAGCCCGAGGAAAACCCCATGACCACCAAAGCCTATGGTGCACACGCTGCCGACAAGCCGCTGCAGCCGATCGACATCGAGCGCCGCGCACCCGGCCCGCAGGATGTGCAGATCGACATCGCCTATTGTGGCGTCTGCCATTCCGACCTGCATACCGTGCGTTCCGAGTGGGGCGGCACGCTGTTTCCCTGCGTGCCCGGCCACGAGATCGTGGGCCACGTCAGTGCGGTGGGCAGCGCGGTGACCGGCTTCAAGGCCGGCGACACGGTGGGCGTGGGCTGCATGGTGGACAGCTGCCAGCATTGCGCGTCCTGCGCCGAAGGGCTGGAGCAGTACTGCGAGAACGGCTTCACCGGCACCTACAACGGCGCGACCAAGGACGCGCCCGGCCACACGCTGGGTGGCTACTCGCAGCGCATCGTGGTCGACGAGAAATTCGTGCTGAAGATCCGCCATCCCGAAGCGCAACTCGCCGCGGTGGCGCCGCTGCTGTGTGCCGGCATCACCACCTGGTCGCCGCTGCGGCACTGGAAGGTGGGCCCCGGCAGCAAGGTCGGCGTGGTCGGCATCGGCGGCCTGGGCCACATGGGGGTGAAGCTTGCGCATGCGCTGGGCGCGCACGTGGTGGCGTTCACCGGCTCGGAGAACAAGCGCCAGGCGGCGCTGGACCTGGGCGCGGACGAGGTGGTGGTGTCGCGCAACGCCGGCGAGATGAAGGCGCACGCCGGCAGCTTCGACCTCATCCTCAACACCGTGGCCGCCAGCCACTCGCTGGATGCGTACACCGCACTGCTCAGGCGCGACGGCACCCTGGTGCTGGTCGGCGTGCCGGAGCACCCGCACCCGACGCCGAGCATCGCCAACCTGATCTTCAAGCGCCGCGCGATCGCCGGCTCGCTGATTGGCGGCATCGCCGAGACGCAGGAGATGCTGGATTTCTGCGCGGACAAGGGCATCGTCGCCGACATCGAGATGATCCCGATGCAGCAAATCGACGAGGCCTACGACCGCATGGTGAAGAGCGACGTGAAGTATCGCTTCGTGATCGACAACGCGACGCTGGCCAACCAGGCCTGTGGCTAGGACCTGCACTGAACGGCGTCGGGTGATCGGTGCCAGGGATACTCTGATCAAGACCTTGCTCGTCATTCCAGCTTTCGCGCATTGCTGTCCGGAATAATTTCGCTGAAGAGAGGTGGAAGAGTCGCGGCACAGTGTTGGGCGGTTGGCACCCGCAGCCTCGACTCGAAATCTCGGCTTGCCTTATCGTCATTCCCGCGAAGGCAGGACAAAAGCGAGCCACGCGAGCGTTGGACAGCCGAAGGCTGGCCCCGCAGGGGCGAGCGCAGCGAGTCATCGCACTGCCTTACGCCTTCAGGTCACTGAATCAAGTGCAATCCCGGCCTTCGCCGGGATGACGGCCGGGAGGGTTGCAGGAACGAGGACCCCGGGGCGCAGGGTATGGATTTATTCCGAACCACGGTGAGCTTTCGCTGGGATGGCGGCTTGCTCAGACCTTCCCTGCCAGGGTGCGAAACTGTTCCTGCACCCTGGGTGTGCTAGACCATGATGAACCCATGTCATCAGGAGGTTGCGACCATGACGACGACTGTCGGTACCTGCTGGCCAGCACTGCCGTATGACGAGTGGAAGGACACCTACGCGACGCTGCATCTGTGGACGCAGGTGGTCGGCAAGATCGCATTGGCGCAGGCGCCACCGCTCAATCACTGCTGGGGCATCGCGCTGCGGGTCAACGCGCGCGGCTTGACCACGCAGCCGCTGCCGCACGATGAGCGCACCTTCACCATCCAGTTCGATTTCATCGATCACCAGCTGGTGATCGGCGCGTCGGATGGCGCCATGCGTACCCTGGCATTGCGACCGCGCAGCGTCGCCGAGTTTTATCGCGAATTGCTGGAGACGCTGGCTGCCATGCAACTGGCGGTGAAGATCCATCCCCAGTCGACGGAATTGCCGCAACCGATCCGGCTGGATCGCGATACGGAACACCACAGCTACGATCCCGACTACGCAAATCGCTTCTGGCGCATCCTGGTGCAGGTAGAGCGCGTGTTTACCGAGTCGCGGTGCGAGTTCGTCGGCAAGAGCAGTCCGGTGAATTTCTTCTGGGGCAGTTTCGACCTGGCGGTGACGCGCTTTTCCGGTCGACGCGCGCCGCCGCGCAACGGTCCGGCGTTCGAGCGCGAGGCGTATTCGCACGAAGTCATCAGCCATGGCTTCTGGCCGGGCAGCGGACCGCTGCTGCAGCCGGCGTTCTATGCGTATGCCGCGCCGGAACCGGCGGGTTTCAAGGAGGCGCCCGTGCGACCGGAGGTGGCGTACTACCACCGCGGGTTCGGCGAATTCATCCTGCCGTACGAGGCAGTGCGCCAGGCGGATGCGCCGGACGCGATGATCCATGCGTTCATCCGCAGCACCTACGAGCGTGCCGCCGACCTGGCGCACTGGGATCGTGGTGCGCTGGACCGGCCGGCCAGCGCGTGAATGCCCCGCCGATGCCCTTGGCGTGCGGCGGGCGCTGCCATTCCGGACCCGTAGGAGCCCGCTTGCAGGCGATGCTTTTCCGAATCCCGAATCCCGAATCCCGAATCCCGAATCCCGGCTCCAAAAGCATCGCCCGCCAGCGGGCTCCTACGAAAAAACGGTGGTCAGGCCACGAATTGCAACCGGGCCAATTCTGCATACAAGCCGCCCTCGGCCAGCAGACTCTCGTGGGTGCCCTGCGCCACGATGCGCCCGCCATCCATCACCACGATGCGGTCGGCGCGTTGTACGGTGGCGAGGCGGTGGGCGATCACCAGCGTGGTGCGGCCCTGTTCCAGTCGCGCCAGCGCCTGCTGGATCGCCGCTTCGGACTGCGCGTCCAGCGCCGAAGTGGCTTCGTCCAGCAACAGCAGCGGCGCGTCGCGCAGGATCGCGCGGGCGATCGCGATGCGCTGGCGCTGGCCGCCGGACAGGCGCACGCCGCGCTCGCCCAGTTCGGCGTCGTAGCCGTGGTCCAGCGCGCCGATGAACTCGTGCGCCTCGGCGGCGCGGGCGGCCTCGCGCACTTCGTCGTCGCCGGCGTCCTGGCGGCCGAAGCGGATGTTGTCCGCGGCGCTGCCGGCGAAGATCACGGTTTCCTGCGGCACCAGCGCGATTGCGCCACGCAGGCCGGCCAGGGTGGTTTCGCGCAGGTCGACGCCGTCGATGCGGATGCTGCCGCTCTGCGGGTCGTAGAAGCGCAGCAGCAGGGAGAACACCGTGCTCTTGCCGGCACCGGAAGGGCCGACCAGGGCCACCGTTTCGCCGGGGTGGACGGTCAGGGTGAAGTCGTGCAGCGCCGCCGTGTCGGGTCGGGTGGGGTAGTGGAAAGTCACGCCGTCGAAGCGCAGCTCGCCGCGCATTGGTTGCGGCAGCGCGCGCGGCTGCCGCGGGTCGACGATGTCGGCGCGTTCGCCCAGCAATTCGCCGATGCGCTCCATGGCACCGGCAGCGCGCAGCACGTCGCCCCACACCTCGGACAGGCCCGCCACCGAGCCGGCGGCGAATACCGCGTACAGCACGAACTGGCCCAGCACGCCGGCGCCCAGGGTGCCGGCAAGCACGTGGCGGGCGCCGGCCCACAGCACCAGCGTGATCGCGCCGAACACCAGCACGATCACCGCCATGGTCAGCAACGCGCGCATGCCGATGCGCCGGCGCGCAGTGGCCAGCGCGCGGGTGATCGCGCCGCCGTAGCGGCTGCTCTCGATGTCCTCGCGCGCATAGGCCTTCACCGCGGTGGAGGCGTTGAGCGTTTCGTTGGCGATCGCGGCGGCGTCGGCGAGGCGGTCCTGGCTGGCCCGCGACAGCTTCTGCACGCGGCGGCCGAACACCAGGATCGGCAGCATCACCGCCGGGATCACCAGTGCGGTGAGGCCGGCCAGCGACGGCGCGGTCCACACCATCGCCACCGCCGCGCCCACCAGCATCACCGCGCTGCGCAGCGCCACCGACACGCCCGAGCCGATCAGCGCCTGCACTACCTCGGTGTCGGCGCTCAGCCGCGACAGCAGCTCGCCCACGCGGCTCTTCTCGAAGAAGCCCACGTCGAGCCGGATCACGTGCGCGTACAGCGTCTGCCGCAGCGAGGCGAGCGCCCGCTCGCTGAGCAGGGTGATGCAGAAGTAGCGCGCGGCGGTGGCGAAGGCCAGCACCAGCGCCACGCCGAACAGGGCGACGAAGGTCTGGTTGATGACGGTGTTGCTGGAGTGGCCGAAACCCTGGTCGATGATGTGGCGGAACGCCAGCGGCAGCACCAGCGAGGCGCCGGAGGACAGCGCCAGGAACAGCAGCCAGCCGAGCGCGAGCGCGCGGTGCGGTTTCAGGAACGGCCAGAGCTCGCGCAGCGCGCCGATGCGGCGGGAGGGACGGGGCGTGGCAGCCGAGGTCGGGCTCATGGGGGCTCGCAAGGAAAGCGTTTGCTCGTCTCTGGGTTGGGGCAACCCCTCGTCGATTCAATCGACGCCCCAGGATTTTGTAGGAGCCCGCTCGCGGGCGATGCTTGAAAGCCGGGATTCGGGATTCGGGATTCGGGATTCGGGATTCGGGATTCGCAAAAGCAAAAGCATCGCCCGCGAGCGGGCTCCTACGCCTGCGGGTCGATGCGGTGCGCCTCGCTGCGACCGCGGGTGAGGTCGCGCACCAGCAGCGTCAGCTCGTCCACCCCATTCTCCGGCAGTTGCAGCCGCAGCGTGGCGCCATCGGCGTCGAACTGTTCCGACTCGATCATTGCGTGCAGATCCCTGAGGCGTGCCTTGAGCAGCGCCAGCGCGGCAAAGTCGCAGCGCAGGCCCAGCCGCGCCATCGCCACGATCGGTACGCGCTCGGCGCGGCGCAGGCATTCCGCCGCAGTGCCACCGTAGGCGCGCACCAGCCCGCCGGCGCCGAGCTTGATGCCGCCGAACCAGCGCGTCACGACCACGGCGACGCGATCCATCTGCTGGCCCTCGATCGCCTGCAGGATTGGACGGCCGGCGGTGCCGCCAGGCTCGCCGTCGTCGTTGAAGCGATAGTCCTGGCCGATGCGGTATGCCCAACAGTTGTGCGTGGCGGTGGGGTCGCCCACTTCGCGCAGGAAGGCGAGCGCCTGTTCGGCGGATTCGACCGGCGCGGCCTGGGCGAGAAAGCGGCTCTTCTTGACCTCTTGCTGGTAGCGACACGGCTGGGCCAGGGTGGACAGCGTTTCGCTCATGGCTGGCGCAGTTTTGCCTGCAGCGCTGGCGGCAGTTCCCATCGTGGATGCGCGTGCCGGAACGCGTGATATGCCTGATCACCGTGGCCTTGCGCGAACGGCAGCTGGAGCTTGTCCAGCTGCTGCGCCGGCGTGTCGACGGCGTTCGCCGCTATGTCGGCTGTGGCTGCGGGTGGCGCCGGCGCGGCGAGGTCGCCGCGCGCGCAGGCAAGCATCAGCATCGCATCGGGATCGACCGCGGTATCCATGGGAGGCGAGGGTAAGGCAAATCGGCCGGTTGCGGGTAGGTGCGGACGGCACCCGGCCAGGTTGCCGGCCCTGCCGGTGCGGAGCGCCGCCAGGTCGCGGGCTTCGTCGCGGCGGGTGCGCCGCGGTAGCATGGTGCCCCCGGCAGAACCCGACCCCACACCATGATCAACAACGACGTATTGCGCTCCATCCGCTACATGCTCGACCTCGGCGACGGCAAGGTGGTCGACATCATCCATCTGGCGGACCCGTCGGCTCCGATCGGCAAGGAGGACGTGCAGGCGTTCCTGAAAAAGGACGACGAACCCGGTTACGGCGAGTGCAGCAACAAGGTGCTGGCGCTGTTCCTCGACGGTCTGGTGTTTCAGCGCCGCGGCAAGGATGACAGCCGCCCGCCGCGGCCGCCGGAGAAGCGCGTCACCAACAACGTGGTGCTGAAGAAGCTGCGCGTGGCGTTCGAGCTGAAGGACGTGGACATGCACCAGATCCTCGAAAGCGCGGGCTTCCCGGTTTCCAAGCCCGAGCTGAGCGCGCTGTTCCGCCAGAGCGACCACAAGAATTTCAAGCTGTGCGGCGACCAGTTGCTGCGGAATTTCCTGAAGGGGCTGACGATGCGGGTGCGCAGTAACGCTTGAACGGTTTCGTGCGCGCTCGCCGTTGCTCCGCTGTGCCGATGCATGCGCGGTCGGGGTGAAGGAAGCGGGAGCCCGTTGTCGGACTCCCGCCCTTCCGCTTACTGCACCGTCACGCTGACATCGTCGATCACGAACGAGGTCTGGTTGGAACTGTCTTCCACGCCGTAGAAATTGACCTGGATGGTCTGGCCGATGTAGGCCGACAGATCCACGGAACGCTTGACGTAACCGCTGGCTGCATCGAGGTTCGACCAGGTCGCCAGCGTCACGTACTTGCCGGCGGAGGTGATCACCTGCGCGCTGAGCTTGTCGTAGGCCGTGCTGGTCGTGGTCTCGGCGGTGTCGATGTGCATGTAGAAATCCAGCGTGGCCCTGGTCGCCGTGGCCGGGATGGTGATGCTCTGTCGCACGTAGTCCGTGTGCGCACTGCCGTAGCCGTCCAGCCAGGCTTTATAGCTGCCGGTACGGGCCGCTTGGCTGCTGGCGTTGGTGATCACTCCGCTGGTCTGGGTCCACGGCGTGGTACCGTTCTCGAAGCTGTTGTTCTTCACCAGTTCGGTAGTGGTGCCGCTGCTGTTGGAGATGCTGAAGCTGACCGCGCTGCTGCTGCCGACATTGCCGGCCGCGTCGTAGGCCTTCGCTACCAGGCTGTGGGCGCCGTTGCTCAGCGTGGTGGAGTCGATGGATGCCCGGTAGGGCGCGCTGGTTGATGTCGCCTTCAGCACATTGTCGATGTAGAACTCCACCTTGGTCACGCCCACGTTGTCGTTGGCGCTGGCCGACAGCGTGATGGTGCCTGCGGTGCCGCTCTCCGACGCGCTCACCGTCGGCGGCGTGGTGTCGACGCTGCCCGCGCCCTGGGTGACCCATACCGGCGCGGACCACAACTGCTTGCCGTCTTCCTGGGTGATCTTGGCGTAGTAGAAGTGGTCGCCATTGGCCGGCGTGATGGTGGTGGTGGCCGTGCTCGACGTGGTGGTCACCGCGCCGTTGCTGCCGGGCACGCCCTCGAAGACCTGCACGCGCTGCGCGCTGTGGCCGGCGCTGCTGGCGTAGTTGACGGTAAGCGTCAGCGGGCCGCTGTTGGCGAACCGCTCGCCCATCACGCGGCCGTTCGCCGTCAGCACGATCTGGCCGGTCTTGTCCTCGGTGGCGTAGACGCGGCGTGCGCGCACCGCATCGAGGAAGCTGGCGAGGCTGAGTGCCGTGCCGCTGGGAATCAGTACGCCGGTGCGGTTGGTGTAGCTGGCGCCCCAGTTGGCGCAGTGGTTGTCCTGGTCGGAAGTCGGCGCCACGTGGTAGCCGCGGGTGAGCAGGATGTTGAACGCCGCCTCGTAGCTGGTACGGCTGGTCTCGGTTTCAGTGGTGTTGGTGGAGAACGCCGAGCTGTTGAGCACCTCGGCCAGCACCATCACGGCGTCGCCATCGGCGCTATAGGCGAGATCCGTTCCGCCGATGTTGAACTGGCCGGTGGGGGCGGGATGGTTGAACTGGCCCACCCAACCGTTGGTGTTCATCAGCGCGTACAGCGAGCCGTAGTCGCTCTTGGCGGTGTACACGTCGCCGATCAGCTGGTTGGAGCTGTTGTACTCCCACTCCAACAGGCTGGGCGTGTTGAGGATGTTGAGGTGGCCGCCGTTGCTGATCACGCCCCATTCCAGGCCGTAGACCGCCAGGAAGTTCGCATGCGCGGCGTTGAACGCGCTGGCCGCCTGCAGGCCGGACTGGTACAGGTTGTGCGCGGTGGTCGGGCTGGCCGAGGTGTTGGTGCCGGTCGAGCCGTCGTACATGTGGTTGTGCTCGGACGTCATCAGGATGTCCAGTCCGTCGTTCAGGGCGTACTGGTAGGCGTCCGATGGGCCGTACGCGCCGCTCTGCGGGTTCTGCGCGCCGGTGCAGCTGGAGAGCACGCCGCCACCGTCACTGTGGCTGGTCTGGCTGTGCAGGTTGCCGAAGTAGATGGTGTACGGCAGACCACCGCTGGTGGTCGCCGACATCGGCGACAACGCGGTAGTGGTGTCGGTGTGCCGGCGCAGGGCCTGGAAGTGCGGCATGGCAGGCGCGGCGACGGCGCCTACCAGCACATCGTAGCGTTGCTCTTCGATCAGCTCCGGCGCCCGCTGCTGCGACAGCGTCAGCGCCTGGCCGGGCAGGCTGCTGCCGATGCGCGCCACCGTGGCGCCATCCAGCGCCACCGCGCGCAGCCGCACCGTCACGTAGCCGGCGGGCACGGTGTGGCCTTGGCGATCCACCCCGTCCCACGACACCCGGGCCTGCGTGCGACCGGCACCGAGCGCACCGTGTCCCTGCCACGTGCGCAACTCGGCGCCGTCGTGGCCGAGCAGGACGACTTCCCATGCCACCTGGGTCCCCGGCGCGGCGCCGGGATAGGAGAAGTACATGGTCACGGGGCGCGCCCCGGTGCTGCGGAACGGCACCTGCAGCGTGGTTTCGAACTCTTCGTGATCAGGCAGGCTGCCGGCGAACGCCGGAGCGGCAACGATCGTGCAGGCCAGCAGCAAGCCGCCAGCGATCCTGGTTTTCCAGTTCATTTGGTTGGGTTCCCTGGTTGAGTGGGTCGCGCAGAGCCCCCCGGCTTCTGGCGCGACCTGACTGTTATCCCAGCACAAGATGACAAGCGCGGGATCGCGAATGCGTCGGTCTTTGACCGACTGCTAAAAATCGTCAAGACGCGGTCGAAAGTTCTTGCGGATGGACCATGGGCTGCGGAGTGCGGCGACCACTGGCCAGCGGTATCCGCTCATCGCCCGCGGCATGCGCCGCACAGTGCTGTCAGGCGCTGGCAGCAATGGCGGCGGCAAAGTGGCCGGCAGGGTGGGTTCCGCCGGAGGCTTCGCGCATCATGGCAGGGTCTTCCGCCATGGCTGCGCTCATGTCACCGCGTTCCACCGTTGCCCCGCTCGCGCTCGCCGTCGGCATGCTGCTGATCAGCATGGTCTCGTACCAGTGCGGCGCGTCGCTGGCCAAACAGCTGTTCCCGCAGGTGGGCGCGCAGGGCGCCACCGCGTATCGGCTGGGGCTGAGCGCGCTGATCCTGCTGCTGTGGCGGCGGCCGTGGCGGCGCTCGGCTGGCCGGCGCGACTGGGCCGCGCTGTGGGGCTACGGCCTCTCGATGGGCGCGATGAACCTGGTGTTCTACATGTCGCTGCGCACGATCCCGCTGGGTATCGCGGTGGCGCTGGAATTCACCGGCCCGCTGGCGCTGGCGCTGTTCGGCTCGCGCCGCCTGCTCGATTTCGTCTGGATCGCGCTGGTGGTGGCCGGGCTGGCGCTGTTGCTGCCGTTGCGTGGGCAGGTGAACGCACTCGATCCGGTGGGCGTGTTGTATGCGCTGGCGGCCGGCGTGGGCTGGGCGCTGTACATCGTGCTGGGCAAGAAGGCGGGCGCGGCCCATGGCGCGGACGCGGTGACGCTGGGCACGACGATCGGTGCCTTGCTGGTGATCCCGTTTGGCATCGCGCATGCCGGCAGCGCGTTGCTGTCGCCGGCGTTGCTGCCGTATGCGCTAGGCGTGGCGGTGCTCAGTTCCGCGTTGCCGTATTCGCTGGAGATGATCGCGCTGACCCGCCTGCCGGCGCGCACGTTCAGCACCTTGCTGAGCCTGGAGCCGGCCATCGCGGCGGTCGCCGGCGTGGCCCTGCTGGGCGAACGGCCCAGCGTGCTGCAGTGGCTGGCCATTGCGACGATCATCGTGGCGGCGGCAGGCACCGCGCTGAGCGTGCAGCGGCCCGCGTTGGCGGAGCCGCTGGCGAACTAGGGGCCGCCGTCGTCGCTCACGATTTCAGTTCCTCGCTGGCGTTCACCGTCGCCTTGCGCTCCTGCTTGCCCCAGCCCACCGAGGGGCCGCGGATGGCTGTCCAGACCGAGCGCACCACCACGTAGTACATCAGCTGGCGGTAGCCGAAGCGTTGCAGCACCAGCCACCACAGCAGGCTCCACTTTTCCTTCTTCTCCATCGCGAAGGCCAGCGCCGAGGCGCCGAGGTCGACCGCCATGAAGGCGGCGTAGAACGCCAGCATGCGCAGCAGGTTGGTGTTATCGAACTGGGCGCGGTGCTGCAGATAGTCCATGCCGGTGCTGACGACCTGCCAGACCAGCACCAGGTCGACCAGCGGCGACACCACCGAGAACAGGATCTGGAACAGCCATACCTGCGGCAGCGCGACCATGCCCAATGCGCGGTAGCGCGGGTTGAAGGTGGCGTCGCGGTGCTTCCACAGGCATTGCAGGGTGCCGTAGGACCAACGGAAGCGCTGGCGGGCGAGGCCGCGGGCGGTATCGGGCGCTTCGGTCCAGGCGATCGCCGCGGCGTCGAACAGGGCGTGGTAGCCAGCCTTCTGCACCGCGATGGTGAGGTCCTGGTCCTCGGCCAGGGTGTCGGCGGGGAAGCCGCCAAGCTGTTCCAGCGCCTCGCGCCGCCACGCGCCGACGGCGCCCGGCACCACGGTGATCGCGCCCAGCGCGGCCAGCGCGCGGCGTTCGAGATTCTGCGCGGTGATGTATTCCAGCGCCTGCCACAAGGTGATCAGATTGATGCGGTTGCCGACCTTGGCGTTGCCGGCCACGGCGCCGACCTTCGGATCGACGAACCAACGCACCAGGTGCGGGATGGTGTCCCGTTCGAACTGGGTGTCGGCGTCCAGTGCCACCACCACCGTGCCGTTCGATTCGCGCAGGGCGGTGTTCACGGCGTGCGCCTTGCCGCCGTTGGGAATGGTGAGCAGCCGCACGCGCGGCTCGTGCGCGTAGTGCTGGCGCACTACCGCCGAGGTGGCGTCGACCGAGCCGTCGTCGACCACGATGACCTCGAGGTTGGCGTAGCGGCTTTTGAGGATATAGCGGATCGAGCTGACGATCACTTTCTCCTCGTTATAGGCGGGAATCAGCACCGAGACCAGTGGCGGATCGGCCGGCAGGCTCGGCGGCGCGCGCCGGCGCTCCTGCCAGCGGTTGACCAGTGCCAGCACGCCGAGCAGCAGCAGGCGGGCCACGCCCAGTGTGATGGCGGTGGTCAGCAGCCAGCCGATCAGGTGGCCGAACCAGCCCAGCGCGAGAAACACCGAGCGGTCGGCCCAGCGCGACAGCGAACCGGGCGGCAGCGGTGGCATGGTCTGCTCGCGGGTCAGCCCGGCCAGTTCGGACACGGTGACGAAGTCATAGCCCTTCGCGCGCAGGCCGTCGATGATGCGCGGCAGTGCCGCGATGGTCTGCGAGCGTTCGCCGCCGGCGTCGTGCAGCAGCACCACCTGGCCGGTGCGCTCGGAGTTGCTGGCGGCGACCTGGGTCAGCACGTTGTTGACGATCTGGTCTGCGCCGGGGCGTTGCCAGTCTTCCGAGTCGACGTGCAGGCCGACCGAGATGTAGCCCATCTTCTGCGCGATCCCGATCGGCACCAGCTCGTCGGCAGTGGTTGGTTCGGCATCGCCGAAGTAGGGCGCGCGGAACAGCCGCATCGAGTGGCCGGTGAGCGCTTCGAACAGGCGCTGGGTGGCGTTGAGTTCCAGCGACACGATGCCGGGCGGGCTGTCGCCGAGATTGGGGTGGGTGAAGGTGTGGTTGCCGACGTCGTGGCCTTCGGCGATCTCGCGCTGCACCAGTTTCGGCGACATCTCGGCGCTCGCGCCGATGATGAAGAACGTGGCCGGCACGTGCCTGGCCTTGAGGATGTCGAGGATCTGCGGCGTCCACTGCGCGTCAGGGCCGTCGTCGAAGGTCAGCGCGATCTTGTGCGGCAGCGTTCCGGCGCGGCGGATCACGTAGGAACTGGGCAGCGCACTGTAGCTCTCGTCGTCGATGCTGCCGTCGTCCTTGTCCACCTCGATGGTGCGTGCGCCGGGCGACGGCTGCGCAGCGATTTCCAGCACCTCGCCCTGCCCCTGGATGTCGATGTCCTCGCCCTGGCCGATCGTGCGCAGCGATTCCGGTGTGGCGGCGCCATAGGGGCGGCCCAGCACCGACCACACCGACGGGTCCTCCGAGCCCAGCCGCCACAGCGCGTAGCCGTAGGGCCGGTAGTCGTCGGCGGCGTGGATCTGGTTGTAGGCGGTGACGCCATCGAGGAACCAGACCTGGTGCGTGCTGCCGTCGTCCTCGCCGTAGGAGAAATTCGGGTTCTGCGTGTCCGGGTCGAAGGCGATCACCGCCTGCGCGTCGCTGGCACGGTCCATCGCGTCCTGGAAGGTCAGCGCCTCGGCGTTCTTCCCGTGCGACCAGTCGTAGCCGTAGCTGCCGATCGCCACGATCACCTGGTTCGGGTCGAGCACCTTCATGCGCTTGTCGAGCATGTCCTCGAACCAGCCCTGGCCGGCGACGCTGCCAGGATCCTTGCCGGCCCAATGCTGGTCGTAGGCCATCAGCAGCTCGAAGTCCACGATGTCGGCGTAGCCGGCGTAGTCCCAGTCGGCGTCGTCGAACGGCACCGACAGCACGATGCCCCAGCCGTGGGGATCGAACGCATCGTTGAGCTCGGTGAGGAAGGCCTTCAGATCCTTCTGCGAGGTTGCGGGCACGTCCTCGAAGTCGACGGTCACGCCCTGGAAGTGGTTGGCGTCGATGAAGGCGACGATCTGCGCGATGCGCTGCTGGCGCATCGCCGGGTCGGCCAGCATGCGCGCCAGGCCGGGACCGTCCCAGGCGGTGTTCACCATGTTCTGCAGCAGCGGCAGGATCGGCGTGGACGGCTTCTGCGTGCGGATCAGCTTGAGCACCTTGGCGTCGATGTTGGTATGCAGCGCCATGTCCGGTCCGGAAACGTGCATCCACGAGGGGATCACCCAATCCAGCGTGGGCAGCGCGCGCTTCAGCGACGGGTAGCTGCTTTCGTCCCAGTTGACGTAGAAGCCGACCGCCAGCGGCCGGCCGGCCGGCTTGTCCAGCGACGGCGGCGGCACGTGCCCGGATGCCTTGCCGGTATGCGTGCGCGGCGGGTGCAGCAGCTTCTGCCGGGCGCGGACCTCGGCGGCCAGCCGCGCCGCCGGCTTCAGCAGTTCGGGCGCGGCCGCCTTCACGTTGGCCAGCGCATGCCGGGTGCGGGCGTGCTCGCCGATGTGCAGGCCGACCATGCTGGGCCACACGAACAGGCTGGCCGCGCAGGCCACCACGAACAGCGTGCTGATCACCGCGGCGGCCAGCGCCAGCCGCGAGACATGGCTGGCCCGTCGGCCGGTGGGGTCGAAGAAGATCGGTTTTTTCTGCATGCGGGGTCGGTTCTGCGGGGCGCCACGGCAGCCCGGCTGCATGGCGGATTCTGGGTGCGCAGTATGGCTGATCCGCGTTGCGGCACGTAGCGTGCCGGTGTTCCCGGTCAGCTGGCGTTGGCCGCCCGCAGGGACGGATGCCCCGGGTGGTCTACTCGCCCTGGTAGGTCCACACGGTGGATTCGCCGCCGGTGTTGCGGATGCGGCCAAGCCGGCGGATCAGGTGTTCGACCGAATGCGAGCGCGCCAGCGTCATGTCGCCGATGCGCATGGTGCTGGAGACTTCGACCGTCGCCTGCTTGCGGTCCGGCGACAGCGTGATGGACCGGATCTCATAATCGTAATCCGGTTCGATGATGCCGGCCGTGCGTTCGCTGAGCGTTTTGAACCGGCGCAGGGTGCGGGTCAGCTCGGCGCAGGCCGTGGCCTTGTCCTGCATCTTTGCCGGTGCGCTGGCGCCGCGCATCGCCACGCTCTCCGAGTAGCCTGTGTCCAGCGAATCGCACAGCGGCTTGGCGTCGAACCGCTGCAGTGCCTCGACCTGGGTCTGGTAGCTCTCGCGGACCGCCGCTTCGGTCATCCGGCGACTGATGTCGAAATACCACACGGCTGCGGCGATCAAGACGATCAGCAGGATCACTTTCTTCATGTCCTTCTCCCTGGAGTGAATATCGGATTCCATTCGTGCCGGCAGCAGTGTGGCGCGCCGTGGTCGCTATCGTAACTTC
Source organism: Rhodanobacter sp. FW106-PBR-R2A-1-15 (assembly GCF_058789735.1). Lineage (NCBI taxonomy): Bacteria > Pseudomonadati > Pseudomonadota > Gammaproteobacteria > Lysobacterales > Rhodanobacteraceae > Rhodanobacter > Rhodanobacter sp. FW106-PBR-R2A-1-15. Next base: position 16,287 of record NZ_JBYTEM010000040.1, read on the forward strand.
ATGCGGAAGGCGGGTGCCAGCGCGGCGCCGTGGTCAGCCGATCACTGGCCCGGCCACCGGCCGGCTGAAGTCCTGCGGCGTCAGTGTCTGCGTCAGCCGGAACACGCCTTCGTGGATCTTGCGCGGCAGCACCACGTCGAGCACGGTGCTCTGGTGCGGGCCGAGCATGGCGAACAGGTCGTCGCCGGCGGCGCTGCGCGCCAGCGCATGATGGACCAGCCCGCCGAGGTCGACCGGCTGCACGCTGGCACCGTAGGGCCGGTGGCTGTCGACGGCGGGGCGCAGCGTCTTGCGGCTGTTGCGAGGGTCGGCCACCCGGTCGTCGCCGGCGAGCAGGCTGTGGTCGAGGAACAGCGAGATGGTGGTGCGCTGCCTTGAATTGGCCTGGCGGTCGAGCAGAAAGCCGGCCGGCAGCAGATCGGGGCTGGCCTGCACGCCGGCGGTGAACAGGAAGCCGGCGCCCACCAGCGGTTCGCCGGCCTCGTCGGCGAGCCGCAGGATCAGCAGGCTGCGCGGGTCGTGGATGTGCACGCGCGGGGCGAACGGCCCGGCCGGTTCCAACTCCACCTTGTCGGCATCGCGCGCGGCGTTCTCGCGCTCGAAGGCGTCGCACAGGCCTTCGTAGTCGTCCGCGCTGCGCACCCCGAGGCAGCGCAGGATCGCCTGCACGGTAGCCGGCGCGGCACTGGCCATGATGCCGTACTCGTCGCCGGAGTGCGCCGCGCCGGCGATCAGCTTGAACGCGCAGCGCGGTCCGCGGCTGAGGGTGAGCGCCAGCGTGTCGATGCCGCCGGCGCCGTTGGCCTGGGGCGACAGCACAGCATGATGGGCGTTGAGGTTGGCCGCGGCGATGCGCACTACGCCGTCGGAGCCGTCCTCGCCGGTATAGCTGTTGAGGTGGTCGTACAACTGGCGGTCCGGGCGGTCACCGGTGAGCACGAACAGGAACTGCCCGCGCTTCATCGGGTCGTCGCTGTGGATGTAGTCGAGGTTGAGCGACAGCGATTCGGTGCTGCCCAGCTCCAGCCAGTCGAGGATGCGCTGGCCCGGCTCTACGCCGCCGAACCAGGCCTTGAGCCGGCCGAGCAGGCCCTTGCCCAGTTGCGCCAGCGCCGAGCCGAAGTTCGCCGGCGCCAGCATGACCAGGTGGCTGAGCTTGATCGTGCTGTACGTGGCCGGCTTGTCGCGCTGCGCGCGCAGCCACTCGCGCACCACCGGGCCGCCGGTGGAATGGGTGATGCAGGCGAAGCTGGCGTCCAGCAGATGCAGGTCGCGCAAGGCATGGTCGAACGCGCGCACCAGGTCGGGCATGGTCACCGCGTCGTCGAAGCTCACGTATTCGGACAGCCAGAGGTCGGCCAGGGTCAGCGTGAGGCCAGCGGTAGCTGCCTGTTGCTGCAACTGCTGTGGCAGCTGACCGTAGGTCGAGGTGTTGGTGACGCTCCAGCCGTGGACGAAGACGAGGGTGGTCATGGCTCAGCTCCCGTGCAGTGGTCCGTTCCGACGAGGGCGCGCGGAGCGGCTCCGGTTCGCGCGGCACATCGGCATAATGGCACCCATGCCCCGCCATCTCCACCGGCCCCGCCTGTGACCGTGACCGTGCTGCTGATCCTGCTCATACTTGCCGGCGTGCTGGCGCTGCTGGGATGGCGCCGCTGCAGCTGGGCGCTGCTGGCGTCGGCGCTGACCCTGCTGCTGGCTGTCGGCTGCGGGCCGCTGCCGATCTGGCTGCTGGCGCAGCTGCAGTCCGGCCCTGCGGCAGCGGTGCCGATCGGCTGGGGCCAGCGCAATGCGATCGTGCTGCTGGGCGCCGGTACGGTACGCGCGGCAGGCAGCGGCGAGGTCGAGGCGAGCCTGTTCGCCTATGGCCGCATCGGCAAGGCGGCGGAGCTGTACCGCGCATGCCGGCGGGCCGGGCGCGAATGCAAGGTCGAGGTGAGCGGCGGCGATGCGCTCGGGCTGGGCCGGCCGGAAGCGGCGGTTTACGCCGACGACCTGCAACGGCTCGGCGTGGATGCCGCCGACCTGTTGCTGGATTCGCGCAGCATGAATACCTGGCAGAACGCGCAGTTCAGCAGCCCGCTGCTGAAGGCGTATGGCGCCGACCGCGTGCTGCTGGTGTCGTCGGCCTACCACCTGCGCCGCAGCACGCTGTACTTCGCGCACTTCGGCATCCATGCGATACCGGTGCCGGCCGACCATGTCGACGGCGTGCTGTCCTGGCTGCCGCTGTCGTACAACTTCGCCATGGCCGACGTGACCCTGCACGAGTACAGCGGCATCGTGCGCTATCACGTGTACAACGCGATGGGCTGGAACGTGCGGGCGACGCAGCCCGGTGCGTTGTAGGAGCGCACCCTGTGCGCAGGGGACTTCTTTCGGTCGTGCGCGAATGCTTTTGGCGACGTGGCGGAGAGCATCGCGCACAGAGCCTGCCCCGGACTCGATCCGGGGGTGCGCTGCTACAGGAACGTGGCGATGCAGGCATCACGACTCGCGCATCACCATCAGGCGGATCTCGCTCATGTCCTCGATCGCGTAGCGCACGCCCTCGCGGCCCAGGCCAGACAGCTTCACGCCGCCATAGGGCATGTTGTCCACGCGGAAGCTGGGGATGTCGTTGACGATCACGCCGCCTTGTTCCAGCTCGTTCCACGCGCGCATGGCATGGTCGAGGCTGTCGGTGAAGATGCCGGCCTGCAGGCCGTAGTCGGAGTCGTTGACCATCGCGATGGCGTCGTCGAACTTGTTGAACGGAGCGAGCAGGGCGAACGGACCGAACGCCTCCATGCGATTCGCCTTGGCGTCGGCGGGCACGTTCTCCATCAGGGTGGCGTCGAGCATGTTGCCGTGGCGCCTGCCGCCGCAGAGGATTTTCCCGCCGGCCTTCTTCGCCTCGAGGATCCAGCCGTGCAGGCGCTCGGCGGCGGCCTCGTCGATCATCGGGCCGAGGAATACGTTCTTGTCTTTCGGATCGCCGGCCTTGAGCTTCTTCGTGGCGGCGACCAGCTTGCGCTTCAGCGCGTCGTAGACGTCGGCGTGCGCGTAGATGCGCTGCACGCCGATGCAGCTCTGGCCGGACTGGTAGAACGCGCCGAAGATCAACCGCGCGACCACCTTGTCCAGCTTCTGGCCCTGGTCGGCGTCGACGATGCACGCGGCGTTGCCGCCCAGTTCCAGCGTCACCTTCTTGTGTCCGGCGCGCGCCTTCAGCTGCCAGCCGACCTGGCCGCCGGTGAACGAGAGCAGCTTGAAGCGCGCGTCCTCCACCAGCGGCGCCGCATGCGCACCATCCAGCGGCAGGATCGAGAACGCGCCCTTCGGCAGGTCCGTCTCGGCCAGCACCTCGCCGATGATCAGCGCGCCGATCGGGGTCTTCTCCGACGGCTTCAGCACGAACGGACAGCCGGCGGCGATCGCCGGCGCCACCTTGTGCGCCACCAGGTTCAGCGGAAAGTTGAACGGCGTGATGAAGGACACCGGCCCCAGCGGCACGCGTTTGGTGTAGCCGTGGTAGCCGTCCAGCCGCGCAGCCAGTTCCAGGTTGAGTGTCTCGCCGTTGATGCGCACCGTCTCCTCGGCGGCGATGCGGAACGTCTCGATCAGCCGGGTCACCTCGCCGGCGGCGTCCTTGATCGGCTTGCCCGCCTCGATGCACAGCGCCTCGGCCAGCTCGTCGCGGCGCTCGACGAAACGCGCTGCACAATGTTGCAGCACCGCCTGCCGCGCCCACGGCTTGAACTCGCGCATCGGCTTCGAGGCCTTCACCGCGGCGGCGATGGCCTTCTCGGTGGTCTTCGCGTCCGGCACCGCCACTCGTGTGGCGAGCTTGCCGCTGTACTTGTCGCGCACGTCGAGCATGTCCTTCGACGTCTGCGGCTGGTTGGCGAGGTAGTAGGGATAGGTCTTGTCCAGCATGGGAATCTCCGGGTCAGACGGCCGCGCTCAGTCGACGGATGTCCTCGTCGAGGATGCGGTGGTTGTCGCTGTAGTCGATGGCAAGGTCGATCAGGTGCACGCCGCCTTGCGCATAGGCGCGCTGCAAGGTCGGCAGGAACTCGTCGGCGCTGGCCGGGCGGTGGCCGTGCGCGCCATGTGCTTCGGCGAACAGCACGAAATCCGGGTTGCCGAACTGCATGCCGTAGTCAGCGTAGCCCATCTCGGCCTGTTTCCAGCGGATCATGCCGTAGGCATCGTCGCGCAGCAGCAGGATCACCAGGTCGAGCTTCAGCCGCACCGCAGTTTCCAGTTCCTGCGCATTCATCATGAAGCCGCCGTCGCCGCAGATCGCCAGCACCTTGCGCTGCGGGTGCACCATCTTCGCCGCCATCGCCGAGGGCAGGCCGGCGCCCATCGTCGCCAGCGCGTTGTCCAGCAGCACGGTGTTCGGCTGGCGCGCACGGTAGTAGCGGGCGTACCACAGCTTGTACATGCCGTTGTCCAGGCACAGCACGCCGTCGTCCGGCATGAAGCGGCGGGTGTCGGCGACGATGCGCACCGGATGCATCGGGAAGCGTGCGTCGTCCGCGTGGTCCTTCAGCTGCGCGTGGAAGGCCTGGCGCACCTTGTCGAAGCCGGCAAAGTCCCAGTGCGGTTGCGGCTCCAGCGCATCGGCGAGGCGTTCGACCGTATGCGCGATGTCGCCCACCACCTCGATCTGCGGGAAGTACACGGTGTCCACCTCGGCCGAGGCGAAGTTGATGTGGATCACCGTGCGCCGGCCTTTCTGCATGAAGAACGGCGGTTTCTCCACCACGTCGTGGCCGACGTTGATGATCACGTCGGCGGCATCGATCGCGCGATGCACGAAGTCGCCGTCCGACAGCGCGGCGTTGCCCAGCCACAGCGGATGGTCCTCGTCGACCACGCCCTTGCCCATCTGGGTGGTGAAGAACGGCACGCCGAGCTTGTCGATGAACGCGCGCAACGCCACCGCGGTGCGCTGCCGGTTGGCGGCGGCGCCGATCATCAGGATCGGCTTCCTTGCGCTGCCGATCGCCTCGGCCGCCTGCACCAGCGCCGCCTCGTCGGGCGAGGGACGGCGGGCGTATTCAGTGGGCAGCAGGATCGCGTCGTCGACGTCGTCGCGGGCGATGTCCTCCGGCAGCTCCAGGTGCACCGCGCCGGGACGTTCCTCCTCGGCGCGGCGGAACGCCTCGCGTACCCGCGCCGGGATCGTCGGCGCGGACACCAGTTGGCGCGTGTACTTGGTCAGCGGCTGCATCATGTCGACCACGTCGACCAGCTGGAACAGGCCCTGCTTGTGCGTGCGGATCGGTTTCTGGCCGGTGATCATCAGCATCGGCATCGCGCCGAGCTGGGCATAGGCCGCCGCGGTGACCAGGTTGGTGGCGCCGGGTCCGAGCGTGGCCAGCGCCACGCCGGCCTCGCCGGTCAGGCGGCCCCAGGTCGCGGCCATGAAGCCGGCAGCCTGCTCGTGGCGGGTCACGATCAAACGGATCGAGGACTCGCGCAGCGCTTCCACCAGGTCGAGGTTTTCCTCGCCGGGCACGCCGAAGATGCAATGCACGCCCTCGGCCTCGAGGGCCTTCACGAACAACGCCGCTGCCTTCATGCATCGCCTCCGTGGGAGAAGCGTGAAGGATGCGGGCTGCGGCGTTCAGTTTGCGTGAGCGGAATGGTCAGTCGTCGCTGACCCGCAGCGGCAGCTCACCGTCGGCGAGGCGTGCGCGCAACCGCGTATCCACGGCGACACCGTGGGCCGAGCGCAGCACCTGGCCGTTCGTGTCGAACAGGATGGCGTAGCCGCGCTCGAGCGTGGCCAGCGGGCTGATTGCGTGCAGCGCATGGCCGGTGTGGTGCAGCGTTGTCTGCCGGCGTTCGAGGATCTGCGCGATGGCGCGACGCAGGCGCAATTGCTGCTCATCCAGCCGGCGGCTGAGCAGCGGCAGGCGCAGGCGGGGATGTTGCGCCAGCAGGCGCGCGTGCAGGCGGTCGAGGCGCATGCGGCGCTGCTGTTGCCGTTCGCGCGCCACCACGGCCAGACGCAGGCGCAGGTGCTGCAGGCGTTCGCGGTCGCGCGTCAGGCGCGCCTGCGGGCGCTGTGCCTGCAGCCGCGCGAACAGATGGTCGACGCGTTGCGCCAGCGCCTGCAGGCGGCGTTGCTGCAGGGTGGCCAGGCGCTGGCGCAGCTGCCGCAGGTGGTGGCCGACCGCCACCGCGTCGGGCACCAGCAGTTCGGCGGCTGCCGAGGGCGTGGGGGCGCGCAGGTCGGCGACGAAATCGGCGATGCTGAAGTCGATCTCGTGGCCGACTGCGGAGACCACCGGCACCGCACTGGCGTGGATCGCGCGCGCCACGGCTTCGTCGTTGAACGCCCACAGGTCTTCCAGCGAGCCGCCGCCGCGGGTCAGCAGCAGCACGTCGTAACGGCCGCTGGCCGAGGCCTTGCGCAGCATCGCCACGATCGCCGGCGGCGCCTCGCGGCCCTGTACCGGCACCGGCAGCACTTCCGCGTCGGCCAGCGGCCAGCGGCGCGCCAGCACACTCAGCACATCGCGCACCGCCGCACCGGTGGCCGAGGTGATCACACCGACGCGCCGTGCGTAGGTGGGCAGGGCGCGCTTGCGCGCGGCGTTGAACAGGCCTTCGGCGTCGAGCCGGGCCTTGAGTTGCTCGAATTCGCGTTGCAGCGCGCCTTCGCCGGCCGGTTCCATGTATTCGGCGACCAGCTGGAACTCGCCGCGTGGTTCGTACAGGCCAACCCTGGCGCGCAGCAGCACCTGCATGCCGTCGACCGGGCGGAAGCGCAGTGTGGCCGCCTTCATCTTGAACATGGCGCAGCGCACCTGGGCGCCGCTGTCTTTCAGCGTGAAGTACAGGTGGCCCGACGCCGGCCTGGCCACGTTCGACAGCTCGCCCTCGATCCACACCTGCGGCAGCGCGTCGCCCAGCAGGTCGCGCACCAGCCGGTTGAGCGAGCTGGGGGTGAGCACGTGGCGTGGCGCGGCGTCGTCGAAAGGCACGGACATAGGGCCGCGAGCCTAGCATGCGGTGCGTATCAAGTTGTGAGAAAACATCCGCTTGACGCATGAAGCGCATGCAGCGCATCAGGAAGCCTCAGTCGTCGTCGGCGTTGCGCAGTTCGCGCCAGCGACGCTTGCGCACGCGCCAGCTGCGGATGCCGAGGTTCAGCGCGAACCAGGCGGCGAGGGCGCCGAGCGGCCAGCCGATCCCGGCCGGCCAGGCGAACCCGACCACCGCCAGCGCGCCGAGCACGAGGGTACCGATCACCAGCGAGCCGCTGCCGGTGTCGTCGAGCACGCGCCGGTTGGCCAGCGCGGCACCGACGCTGTTGGCGATGCGCAGCGCGCCGGCGGCGGCACGGCCGGAGCTGCCGCCGGCATGGCGCACGTGCGGCACCCGCGCCTTGCTGCGGCACACCCGTTCACGGCTGCCGCTGCCGTGCCGGCGGCGGCGCGAGGCCAGCACGATTTCGGTGGCATTGCCCAGATCCTGTTCGTATTGCGCGGCGAGCTGGCCGGCGAAGCCGGCGTCCTCGACCGCCACATCGAGTTCGCGGTTGCCGAGCCAGCTGGCGATGTTGAGGTTGGATGAGCCGACCCGTGCCCATTGCCCGTCGGCGACCGCGGTCTTGGCGTGCAGCATCGAGCCGTTCCATTCGAACACGCGGATGCCGGCCTTCAGCAGCGGCCGATAGCCCGAGCGCGACATGCCGGCCACGATCGGGATGTCGCTGCTGCCGGGCACCAGCAGGCGCACGTCCACGCCGTCGCGCGCGGCGGCGACCAGTGCCTGCACGTACGGCGCGAGGCCCACGAAGTAGGCGTCGGTGAGCCACAGCGTCTTGCGCGCCATCGCGGCGATCAGTTGATCGAGCCGGTACGTCGCGGCGGTGGAGGGCTGGGTGGCGATCAGCCGCAGCGACACGTGAGCGGCCGGCATGGCCGGCTCCGGGGCCTCCGCGAACGGCCGCAGCGCCGCGCCGGTTTCGCCCCAGCTCTGCGCGAACGCCGCTTCCAGTTCGGCCACCGCCGGGCCACGCAGCGCCACGCCGGTGTCGCGCCACGGCGGCACGCCGCGCGCCGGGTCGCCCAGCCACTTCGCGCTGATGCATACGCCGGACAGGAAGCCGAGCTCACCGTCGACCACCAGCAGCTTGCGGTGGTCGCGGCTGACCCAGCCCAGCGGTTCGCCCAGCTGCAGCGGGTTGAACACGCGCACCTCGCCGCCGGCCGCGCGCAGCGGTGCCCAGAACGCACGACCCGATTGTCCGAGGCAACCCAGCCAGTCGACCACCACCGCGACGAACACGCCCGCCCGGGCGCGTTCGACCAGTGCATCGCGGAAGGCGCGCCCGACTTCATCGTCGCGGATGATGTAGTTTTCCAGCAGCACGCGCTGGCGCGCACCGCAGATTGCCGCCAGCCAGGCCTCGTAATGGGCGGTGGCATCGATCAGCAGGTCCACCGCGTTGCCGCTGAGCAGCGGCGCGCCGGCGGCGCGGCTCAATGCCTGTTCGGCCAGCAGGCGGCTCGGAGTGGCAGGGGTCAGTGGCGTGGGCATGGCGCGAGTGTAGGCGATGGCCTGTCGGCGCGCCGACGTCGCGGGGCTTCTGGCATGATCGGGCGCATGCCGATCGAGCACCGCTACGCCGACACCGATGCCTGCGCGCGCTACCTCGCGGACGAACTCGGCCCGCACCTGCGCATCGCCGCGCCGCTGGGCCTGGGCAAGCCGCACGGCTTGCTCAATGCGCTGTATCGACTGCTCGCCGCCGATAGCGGGCGTTCGATGCGCCTGTATACCGCGCGCTATCGCTGACCCGGCCGCAATCGGCGCCGGGCTGGAGCGGCGCTTCCTCGGACCGTTTCTCGATCGCCACTTCGGCGTCGATGCGCTCGACCCGCCGACGGACTTGTCCGTGCTCGCCGCAGCGGCGTCTGCTGCAAGCCGCACTTCGCCGCAAACCGTAGGAGCCCGCTCGCGGGCGATGCCTTTGGGGCGGGGATTCGGGATTCGGGATTCGCAAAAGCAGGAGCATCGCCCGCCAGCGGGCTCCTACGGCGGTTCGGTGGGATCGTGCTTTGGGGGTTCCGCGGGCGGCGCCGGCTCGGGCGGTTCGTCCAGCAGCGGCAGTGCCGCCGGACTGTCCAGGTCGTCGAACTGTTGGTGATTGACGGCCCAGAAGAACAGCCACACCCCGACCCCCACGATCAGCAGGGTGACCGGGATCAGCACCAGCAGGATGTTCATGCGTGCAACTCGCGCGGGTGCAGTGGCGGGTGCGGAGCATCGGCCGGGCCGGGGGCGCCGCGGCCCACGCGCAGCGCGTACAGCACCACCAGCAGCGAGCTCAGTGACATGCCGATCGCGGCCAGCCATGGCGTCACCAGGCCGAAGGCGGCGAACGGCACCGCGGCCAGGTTGTACCACAGCGACCAGTGCCGACCTTGCCGGATCACCCGCTGCAGCTGGCGTGCGATCGCGCGGGCATCGGCGAGGCTGCCGAGGTGGCCGTCGAGCAGCAGCAGGTCGGCGTGGCTTTGCGCCAGCTCGGTGCCCGAGGCCAGCGCGGCGGAGACGTCGGCCCCGGCCAGCAGCGGAGCGTCGTTGCTGCCGTCGCCCACGGCGAGGGTGATGCGGCCTTCGGCGTGCGCGGCCTGCAGCCGGGCCAGCTTGTCTTCGGGCGACTGGCGCGCGTGGCGATCGGCGACGTCGAGACGGTCGGCCAGCGCGGCCACGCGGGCGGCGTGGTCGCCGCTGGCGATGGCGACGGCGATGCCGTCGGCACGCAGCGCGTCGAGCAGGCGGCGCGCCCCGGCGCGCGGCTGCTCGGCGAGGTGGAAGGCGGCAATTGCGCCGTCGGCATCGGCCAGCACCAGCGCGTCGGCGTCGGCCGGCAACTGGCCGCCACTGGGCGCCAGCGCGAAGTCGGCACGGCCCAGGCGCAGCGTGCGGCCGTCGGCCTCGCCGCTGATGCCGGCGCCGGCGTGGACCCGCACCGACTGCGCCTGCAGCGCCAGCGCCTGCTGGCGTGCAGCGTCGGCCAGCGCGCGGGCCAGCGGGTGCGAACTTTCATGGGCCAGCGCAGCGGCCAGCTGCAGCACCCGCTCGGGCGTGTCTCCTCGCAGCGGCTCGATGCCGCGGCGGTCAAGCTTTGGCACGCCGAGGGTGCCGGTCTTGTCGAACAGCGCGTAGTCGACCCGGGCCAGTGCTTCCAGCGCCTTGCCGTCGGTGACCAGCACGCCGCGTGCGGCCAGCACGCCCAGCGCGCGGGTCAGCGCGGCCGGGCTAGCCAGCGCGAACGAGCAAGGGCACGCCACCACCAGCACCGCCACTGCCGCCTCGAAGGCGCGCGACGGGGCGACCAGCAGCCAGCCCAGCGCGGTCAGCGCGGTCAGCACCAGCACGCGGGCCACGAAGCGGCCGATTACGCGGTCGCTCGGCGCCACCCGCGCGCGGGCCTGGCGGGTGCGGTCGGCCAGTGCGCCCAGCCGCGCCGCGGTGGAGGCGCTGCCGCCGTGCTCCACACGCAACTCGACCGGCCCGGACAGCAGCACGCTGCCAGCCACCAGGCGCTCGCCGCGCTGCCGGCGTACCGGGCGCGACTCGCCCGACAGCAGGGCTTCGTCCACCCGCGCGCCGGCACTCTCGAGCACGCCGTCCGCCGGCACCGCCTCGCCCTCGGCGACGTGCACGCGGTCGCCCGGCAGCAGGGCGATCGCGGCCACGGTTTCCAGCTCGCCATCGGCGCGGCGGCGTTGCGCCAGCAACGGCGTGGCGTCGATGGCCGCATCGCCAAGCGCACCGCTGCGGTGGCGCGAGCGCAGTTCCACGTAGCGCCCGGCGAGCAGCAGGAACACGAACATGGTCACCGAGTCGAAGTAGATCTCGCCGCTGCCGCGCAACGTATGGAAAGCGCTGGCCAGGAACACCAGCAGCACCGCCAGCGCCACCGGCAGGTTGATGCCGAGCCGCCGCTCGCCCAGTTCGCGTATGGCGCCGCGGAAGAACGGCAGCGCCGAGTAGAACACTACCGGCAGGGTGGTCAGCAGGCCCAGCCAGCGGAACAGGCTGCGCGTGCTGAAGTCGACGAAATCGACTACGCCGATGTAGATCACGAATGCATAGGTCATCACCTGCATCGAGCACATGCCGGCGACCAGCAGGCGCTTCAGTGCGTCGTGCTGCTCGTGCGCGCGGGCGTCGTCGATGCTGCCGTGCTGCAGCGGCTGCGCCGGGCAGTTCGCGGCGGCGAAGTTGTCGAGCAGGGTCGGCAGCGACATGCGCCGTGCGTCCCATACCACCCGCACGCGTTGTGCCGGCCGGTCGATCGCCACGCGCTGCACGCCGGGCAGGGCGCTGATGCGCTGCTCCAGCCAGAGCACCTGGCGCGCATCGTTTAGAGCTTCGACGCGCAGGGCGATTTCGCTGCAGCCGTCGCGGCGCGGGCGCAGGACCTGCGCGGCGAGTTGCGGATGGGCCCAGGCCGCGTAGGCGTTCATCGCGGTGGGTCGGTCGGCGGGCGCGGCGGGCTGGCGCTGGTGTGCGCGCTGACCGGCACGCCGAACACGGTGTGCGCCGTCTTCAGCGGCGTATCGGCATGGCTCGCGCCAAGCATGATGATCCACACGCAGCCGGCCAGCGAGGCCACGAAAACGAACACGCCCAGCCACAGCACCGGCTGGCGATACCAGGCCGATGCCGTGCCGGCGACGATGTCATGGCTTGCCGGCATCGCCCTGGTGCGACTGGTGGTAGACGTAGGCGGCGAGCACGCGGATCTGGTCGTCGGACAGACGCGGGCTCCACGCTGGCATGTGGCCCTGGCGACCCTCGCCGATGGTCTTCTCGATGTCGGCCACGCTGCCGCCGTGCAGCCATATGTGGTCGGTGAGATTCGGCGCGCCCAGCGCCTGGTTGCCCTTGCCGTCGGCACCATGGCAGGCCGCACAGGTGGCGAACAGCGGCTGGCCGGCGGCGGCCTTGGCGGCGTCGTGCGGCGAACCGGACAGGCTCAGCACGTACTGCGCCAGGTTCTTCACGTTGTCAGCGCCCAGGCTGGCCCACGGCGGCATCACGCCGCTGCGGCCGTCGTGGATCGAGGTGGTGATGTCGCTGCCGCTGCCGCCGTAGAGCCAGTCGTTGTCGCTGAGGTCGGGCGCGCCGAGCGCCACGTTGCCTTTCGCGCTGCGCTGGTGGCAGGCCGCGCAGTTGTCCTCGAACAGCACCTTGCCCATCTGCAGCGCTGCGGGGTCGCTCGCCAGTTGTTCCACCGGATACAGCTTGAAGCGCTCGACCAGCGGTGCGCGCTTCGCGTCGTTGGCGGCTACCGCGTTGGCCAGTTCGCCATGCGAGGTCCAGCCCAGCACGCCCTTGAAGTTGCCGAAGCCGGGGAACAGCGCCAGGTAGACGAAGCCGGCCACGAACATCGCGCCGGAAAGCAGCACCCACCACAGCGGCAGCGGGCGCACGCCCTCGCGCAGCACGCCGTGGGCCCACACGTGGCCGCTGGTGCCGTCGGGCAGGGTGGGGATCTTCGCGCGCGGTCCCCACAGGTACAGGAAGAACGTGATGCCCATGTTGAGCACCACCAGGAACATCACCCAAAACGACCATCCCGTACTCATGGGCGATCCTCGCTGTTGTCGGACGCGGGCTCGTCTTCCATCGGCAGACGCGCCAGGCGGTTGAAGGTGGGCTTGTGGTACTTGCGCCAGGCCCAGACCCAGATACCGATGAAGCTGAACATCATCAGCAGGATGAACACGCCGGCGAGGTGGCCCCAGACCGGGCTCATCGGAGTCATGGCGTGCCCCCGGTACCGGTCGAGGCGGTGGCGGCGTCAGGCTCGTTCCTGATGCCCAGGCCCTGCAGGTACGCGATCAGCGCGTCCATTTCGGTCTTGCCTTCCACCGCGGCGGGCGCGCCGGCAATGTCGGCGTCGCTGTACGGGTCGCCCAGCTTGCGCAGGACGCGCATGCGCGCCTGGATGTCGGCGGCGTCGAGCTTCTTGCCGACCAGCCAAGGGTAGGCCGGCATGTTCGACTGCGGCACCACCTGGCGCGGGTCCAGCAGATGCTTGCGCTGCCAGTCGTCGGAGTACTTGCCGCCGACGCGGGCGAGATCCGGGCCGGTGCGCTTGGAGCCCCACTGGAACGGGCGGTCGTAGACCGATTCGGCGGCGGTCGAGAAGTGGCCGTAGCGCTCGGTCTCGAAGCGCAGCGCGCGGATCATCTGCGAGTGGCACAGGTAGCAGCCCTCGCGCACGTAGACGTCCTTGCCGGCCAGCCGCAGCGGGTCGTAGGGATGCACGTTCGGCGGCGCCTTCAGCGAATGCGCCTCGACGAACAGCGGGGTGATCTCGGCCAGCCCGCCCAGCGAGACCATGATCGCGATGCCGATGCCGAGCAGGCCGGCGTGTTTCTCGATTGCTTCGAAATGCTTGTAAGCCATTGTTCAATCCCCTCAACCGGCTGCAGGCAGCGGTGCCGGCACCTGGTGCGGCACGGGTTCGGGCACCGGCACCGGAATCGGCTTGATCAGCCGCGCGCGCGCATCCGCTGCGGTGTGCCACAGGTTCCACGCCATCACCCACATGCCGGACAGGATCAGCACGCCGCCCAGCCAGCGGATCACGTACATCGGCTTGATCGCGATCAGGCTGTCGAGGAAGCCGTAGGTGAGCGCCCCGTCGGGCTGGGTGGCGCGCCACATGTGGCCTTCTACGCCGCCGGCGGTCCACATTGCGCCCACGTAGAACAGGGTGCCCAGCATGTGCAGCCAGAAATGCACTTCCATGCCCTTGTGCGAATACATCTCCGGGCGGCCCAGCGCACGCGGCGCCATCGCGTACAGCGAGCCGATGGTGATCATCGCCACCCAGCCCAACGAACCGGAGTGCACGTGGGCGATGGTCCAGTCGGTGTAGTGGGTGAACTGGTTCACCGTCTTGATCGCCATCATCGAGCCTTCGAAGGTCGAGGCGGCGTAGAACACCAGCGACATCACCATGAATTTCGCGGCGGGATCGGTCTTGAGCTTGTACCAGGAGCCGTTGAAGGTGAGCAGACCGTTGGCGGCCGAGCCCCAGCTCGGCATCAGCAGCACCAGCGAGAACGCCATGCCGACCGACTGCACCCAGTCAGGCAGCGCCGTGTACATCAGGTGGTGCGCGCCGGCCCACATGTAGACCGAGATCAGCGCCCAGAAATTGACGATCGAGAAGCGGTAGCTCCACAGCGGCTGCTGCGCCTGCCGCGGCACGAAGTAGTACATCATGCCGAGGAAGCCGGCGGTGAGGAAGAACGCCACCGCGTTGTGGCCGTACCACCACTGCACCATCGCGTCGACCACGCCCGAGTAGATCGGGTAGGACTTGGTCCAGGACACCGGGATCGCCAGATTGTTGACGATGTGCAGCAGGCCCACCGCGATGATGAACGCGCCGTAGTACCAGTTCGCCACGTAGATGTGCTTGATGCGCCGGCGCGCCAGCGAGCCGAAGAACACCACGCCGAAGCTCACCCACACCACCGCGATCAGGATGTCGACGAACCATTCCGGCTCGGCGTATTCCTTGCTCTGGGTCAGCCCCAGCGGCATGGTGGTCATCGCCAGCACGCAGACCAGCTGCCAGCCCCAGAAGGTGAAGCCGGCCAGCTTGCCCAGCGCCAGCCGCGCGTGGCCGGTGCGCTGCACGACGTAGTAGCAGGTACCCATCAGCGCCGAGCCGCCGAAGGCGAAGATCACGCCGAAGGTATGGTCGGGGCGCAGGCGGCTGAAGGTCAGCCACGGGATCTCGAAATTCAGCGCGGGCCACATCAGCTCGGCGGCGATGTAGACGCCGACCGACATGCCGATGATGCCCCATACGGCCGCCGCCAGCAGGAATTGGCGCACGACCTTGTCGTTGTAGTACTCGGTGTTCGGCATGGAGTTCCCCGGAAAGTCAGCTGCGTATTCTGGCGCGAAGCATGGCGGGTAATCCTGACTTCGATCAAGCGGCTGCGGCAATCCGTCCCTGTCCGCCGGCGACGGTCCGTGGCAGGCGGACGCCGGGTGGTGGTGCGCCATCCGTGGAGGGAACGCGACGGAGGTTCTGGCGGCGCCTTGCCGCGACTGCTGTCGCCACCTGCGGCTCGCATCAAGGCGGCGCTAGCGTGCGCCGATTTGTCACAGGAAGATACCCATGATCGGGTATTCTTGTTGCTTCGCTGCGCGCCGTCGCAGCCCTGCATTCCGGTTGATTCCATGAGTGAGATTGCTGCACAGAAACCGCACCCGGCCGCCCCCGCGCCACGCCGGCCCAGCGTGGCCGTGCAGGTCGGCAAGGTGAGGGTGGGTGGCGGCGCGCCGGTGGTGGTGCAGTCGATGACCAACACCGACACCGAGGACCCGGCCAGCACCGCGAAACAGATCGCCGAGCTGGCGCGCGCCGGTTCCGAGCTGGTGCGCATCACGGTGAACACACCGACCGCCGCCGCCGCCGTGCCGCGGATCGCCGAACGGCTGGCGATGATGGGGGTGGAGGTGCCGATCGTGGGCGACTTCCACTACAACGGCCACCAGCTGCTGGAACGCGAGCCGGCCTGCGCCGAAGTGCTGGCGAAGTACCGCATCAACCCTGGCAACGTCGGCTTCGGCAAGAAGCATGAAAGCCAGTTCGGCGCGATCATCGACAAGGCGCTGCGCTACGGCAAGCCGGTACGCATCGGCGCGAACTGGGGTTCGCTGGATCAGGGCATGCTCACCGCGCTGATGGACGAGAACGCGCGCCGCGCCGAACCGTGGGACGCCAGCCACGTGGCGCGCGAGGCGCTGATCCGTTCGGCGCTGGATTCGGCGGTGCTGGCCGAGAAGATCGGCCTGCCGCGCGAGCGCATCATCCTCTCGTGCAAGGTCTCCGGCGTGCAGGAGCTGATCGCGGTGTACCGCGACCTGGCCGCGCGCTGCGACTACGCGCTGCACCTGGGCCTGACCGAGGCGGGCATGGGTTCCAAGGGCATCACCGCGTCCAGCGCCGCGCTGGCGGTGCTGCTGCAGGAAGGCATCGGCGACACCATCCGCATCTCGCTGACACCGGAGCCAGGCGCTTCGCGCACCGGCGAGGTGATCGTGGCGCAGGAGCTGCTGCAGACCATGGGCCTGCGCTCGTTCACCCCGCTGGTCACCGCCTGCCCGGGCTGCGGCCGCACCACCAGCGAGTTCTTCCAGGAACTGGCCAAGACCGTGCAGGAACACGTGCGCGAGCAGATGCCGGTGTGGCGCGTCAAGTACGACGGCGTGGAGAACCTCACCCTGGCGGTGATGGGCTGCATCGTCAACGGTCCGGGCGAATCCAAGCACGCCAACATCGGCATCTCGCTGCCGGGCAACGGCGAGGCGCCGGCGGCGCCGGTGTTCATCGACGGCGAGAAGGCGATGACGCTGCGCGGCGACAACATCGCCAACGAGTTCGTCGGCATCCTGGATGACTACGTGGCCCGCAAGTATGCCGTACGGGCTGGCTGAGGCCCGGGCCATATCGTCTCGCACTAGGCGCTGATTTATACTTCCGCCTGCCCGCAAGAGGTGTGGCGCGCAAGTCGCGGGCAGGGTGATCACGCCGGGGAGCCTTCATGAGAACCAGCCCGCAGTCTCGTACGGCTCTGCTCTACGTGCTGCTGTCCGCGCTGTGGATCTGGCTGTCCGATCATGCGTTGGCTGCCCTGGTGCACGATCCGGTCGAACTGACCTCGCTGCAGAGCATCAAGGGCTGGGTGCTCGTGACGTGCACCGGCGCGCTGCTGTACTGGATGATCAGCTGCGATCTGCGCTGCCTGCAGACCGCCAACCGCAAGCTGCTGGACGGGCATACCCAGGCACTGCGCGTGCTGGTGTCGGCGATAGCCATCCGCCACCGCGAGACCGGCGACCATTCCGACCGGGTGATGCGCATGGCCACCGGCCTGGCCAGGCTGGCCGGCGTGTATGGCGAGGCGCTGCGCAACCTGAGTTTCGGTGCGTTGCTGCACGACATCGGCAAGCTGGCCCTGCCGGATGCGGTGCTGATCAAGCCGGGCAAGCTCGACGACGAGGAGCTGGCGGTGATACGCCAGCACCCGCGGCTCGGCCACGAACTGCTGCAGCGGGTGGATTTCCTGCGCGGCGCCAGTGAGATCCCCTACAGCCATCACGAGCGCTGGGACGGCGGTGGTTATCCGCAGGGCCTCGCCGGTGAGGACATCCCGCTGGCGGCGCGCATCGTCAGCGTGGTCGACGTGTGGGATGCGCTGATCACCGAGCGCGTGTACAAGCAGTCGTGGCTGGAAGCGGACGTGCTGGAGTACCTGCGCACCACCGCCGGCAGCCAGCTCGATCCGGACTTGGTGGAGCTGTTCCTGGAAAACTACGACGACCTCAAGGCGCTCGCCGCCTGAGAGCCGCTGAACGGCCCTGGAGTCAGTCGCCAGCGCCGGGCTGGATCAGCCGCGGCGAGAAGGCGGCCCAGCTGCCGACCAGACCGGGCTTCCGGCCGAGCTGCGCAACCCGGCGCAGGAACTCCGCACGCGGCATCTCGACGGCGCCCAGACCCAGCGTGTGGGGGTTGGCGACCTGGGCGTCGAGCAGCGGGAAATCCATCTCGTGCAGCAGCCGCGCCAAGGCGACCAGGGCGAGCTTGGAGCCGCCGCTCTCGGCGCTGAACATCGACTCGCCGCAGAACAGCCGGCCGATGGCCACGCCGTAGATGCCGCCGACCAGCCGCTCGCCGTCCCACACCTCGACGCTGTGCGCATGGCCGAGCCGGTGCAACTGCAGGTAGGCGTCGATCATCGCCGGCACCAGCCAGGTGCCGGAGTCGCTGGTGCGTGGCGCGGCGCAGGCGCGGAGGACCTGCTCGAACGCGTGGTCCACGCTGAGCCGCCATGGCTTGCCCCTGAGCTGGCGGCGCAGGCTGCGGTTGATCCGCAGGGTTTCCGTATGGAACACACAGCGCGGGTCAGGCGACCACCACAGGATCGGCTCGTGCGCGCTGAACCACGGGAAGATGCCGAGGCTGTACGCTGCCAGCAGCCGCCGCGGCGCCAGGTCGCCGCCGAACGCGAGCAGGCCGTTCGGCTCGGCCAGTGCCTGGCGCGGGTCGGGAAAGCGGTCCCAGGCTTCGGGATCCAGCAGCGGCAGCCGGTTCATCGTTCGACCTGGCCGTGATCGGCATAGGGGCTGTGATCCCACAGCTCGGCAGCATAAGCGTCGACCGCTTCGGCCTCGCTGGCAAGCGCGGCCGCCACCGCGGCGCGGAAATCCGGGTTCGCCAGGTAGTGGCGCGAGTGCGTGCGCGCCGGCAGGAAGCCGCGTGCCAGCTTGTGCTCGCCCTGCGCACCCGGTTCGAAGCGATCGAGCCGGTGCGCGATCGCGTACTCGATGCCGCGGTAGTAGCACAGCTCGAAATGCAGGCCAGGCACGTCCACCGACGTTCCCCAGTAGCGGCCGTACAGCACGTTGTCGCCCTGCACGAACAACGCCATCGCCACGCTGGCGTCGCCATGGCGCGCCAGCGCGACCTGCGCAGTCGCGCCCAGTTCGCCGAGCCGCCGGAAGAACGCCGCGGTCAGTGCCGCATGGTTGCCTTTGGCGTCAAAAGTGGCTTCGTACAGCGCGTGCACCTGCCGCCACTCGTCGTCGTCCAGCGTGTCGCCGCCGCGCCACTCGATGGCCAGCCCGCTCGCCGCCACCTGGCGGCGTTCGCGCAGGATGTTCTTGCGCTTCTTGTGGCTGAGCGCGGCGAGGAAGTCGGGGAAGTGGCGGTAACCGCGGTTGTGCCAGTGGAACTGCACGTCGGAGCGGGCCAGCCAGTCGTGGCCGAAGGCGGGGAGTTCGGCGTTCGGCAGGAAATTCGCGTGTACCGACGACAGCCCCAGCCGCCCGGCCTCGCCACGCATCGCCTCGACCAGCGCGCGTTGCAGCGCGGGCGTGCCGGCCAGCAGACGCGGGCCGGGCACCGGCGAGTAGGGCACGCCGCAAAGCAGTTTCGGGTAGTACGCGCCACCGGCGCGCTCCCAGGCGCGCGCCCAGCTCCAGTCGAACACGAACTCGCCGTGCGAGTTGCCCTTCAGGTACAGCGGCGCGGCGGCGACCAGCCGACCGTTGTCGTACAGGCCCAGATGGTGCGCCTGCCAGCCCCAATCGGGGCGGATGCAGCCGGTGTCTTCCAGCGCCGCGAGAAACGCATGCGACACGAACGGATTCGCGTCGCCACGCAAGGCATCCCATTCCGCGGCAGGCAATTCGGCGATCGCAGCGTGGAAGCGGATGTGCATGGCATGGCTTGTAGGAGCCCGCTCGCGGGCGATGCTTCTGGTCGGGATTCGAGGCTCGGGATCACAAGGGCCAAGAGCATCGCCCGCGAGCGGGCTCCTACAGATAGATCAGCCCGCCGGGGTCTGCTGGTCCAGCCAGCGTTCGGCGTCCAGCGCGGCCATGCAGCCGAAGCCGGCCGAGGTGACCGCCTGGCGGTAGATGTGGTCGGCCACGTCGCCAGCGGCGAACACGCCGGGTACGGAAGTCATGGTGGCCATGCCGTGCTGGCCACTGTGGATCTTGATGTAGCCGTCGTGCATGTCGAGCTGGCCTTCGAAAATGCCGGTGTTGGGCGTATGGCCGATCGCCACGAAGAAGCCGGTGGCGGCGATGTCGCGGGTGGCGCCGGAGTTGACGTCTTTCACGCGTACGCCGGTGACGCCGGTGTCGTCGCCGAGCACCTCGTCGATGGTGTGGTTCCAGACCAGCTCGATCTTGCCGGCGGCGGCCTTCTCGAACAGTTTGTCCTGCATGATCTTCTCCGCGCGCAGCTTGTCGCGGCGGTGCACCAGGTAGACCTTGCGGCCGATGTTGGCCAGGTACAGCGCTTCCTCGACCGCGGTGTTGCCGCCGCCAATCACCACCACGTCCTGGTCGCGGAAGAAGAAGCCGTCGCAGGTGGCGCAGGCGGAGACGCCCTTGCCCTTGAACTTCTCCTCGCTGGCAATGCCGAGGTACTTGGCGGTGGCGCCGGTGGCGATGATCAGCGCGTCGGCGGTGTATTCGCCGGAGTCGCCCTTGAGCCGGAACGGGCGCTGCTTCAGGTCCACCGTGTGGATGTGGTCGAAGATCATCTCGGTGTGGAAGCGCTCGGCGTGCTCGGCCATGCGCTGCATCAGCGCCGGGCCCTGCAGGCCCTCGACGTCGCCGGGCCAGTTGTCCACGTCGGTGGTGGTCATCAGCTGGCCGCCCTGCTGCAGGCCGGTGATCATGGTCGGCTTGAGGTTGCCGCGCGCCGCGTACACCGCTGCGGTGTAGCCGGCGGGGCCGGAGCCGAGGATCAGCAGATGGCTGTGTTTGGGGGGGCTCATGGTTATATCCTTGGGTTTTCTGGGACTCGGGTGGTTCTTCGTTCTGACCCCTGCAACCGTTTCATCCCGGGCTGCAGCGGCGAAGACGACAGAGCGCATGACCCGGCAAGAATGGGGAATACGCGGCAGCGATTCAAGGCATCGGCAAATCGGCGGCGTGGCCGCGACGATGGCGCGATGGGTTCAACCTTCCACCGGATTCCTTCTCCATGCGCATCGGCATTCCCTGCGAAACCAAGACGATGGAAGGGCGCGTCGCGCTCATTCCGGCCGCCGCCGCCGACCTGGTGCACCGCGGCCACGAGGTGTTCATCCAGTCCGGTGCCGGCCTGAACAGCGGCTTTGTCGATGAGGCGTATGCCCGCGAAGGCATCACGGTGGTGGCGGACGCCGCCGCGCTGTACGAGGCCGGCGAGCTGATCGTCAAGGTGAAGGAGCCGATCGCCGGCGACCTGGCCCTGCTGCAGCAGCGCCACCTGCTGTTCTGCTACCTGCACCTGGCCGCCGAGCCCGCGCTGACCCGGCGCCTGCTCGACATCGGCCTCACCGCGGTGGCGTTCGAGTCGGTGACCGAGAACGGCATGTTGCCGCTGCTGTTGCCGATGTCGGTGATCGCCGGCCGCATCGCCATCCAGCTCGGCACCACGCTGCTGCATCGCCCGCAGGGCGGCAAGGGCAAGCTGCTCGGCGGCATGGCCTCCACCCCGCGCGGCAAGGTGGTGGTGCTCGGTGCCGGCGCCGCCGGCGGCAATGCCGCGGCGCTGGCGGCCGCCGCCGGCGCCAACGTGGTGGTGTTCGACAAGCGCCACGACCGCCTGGCCGGGATGATGGCACTGGGGTCGAACGTCACCGCGCTGTATGCCTACGAGTCGTCGGTGGCCGAGGAGGTACGCGATGCCGACGTGGTGGTCGGCGCGGTGCTGATCCCCAGCGCACGGGCGCCGCACGTGGTCACCGAGGCGATGGTGAGGACGATGGAGCCGGGTAGCGTGCTGGTGGACATCGCCATCGACCAGGGCGGCTGCTTCGAGACCTCGAAGCCGACCACTTGGGAGAACCCCACCTACGACGTGCACGGCGTCACCCACTTCGCCGTGACCAACATGCCGGGGGCGGTGCCGCAGACTTCCTCGCTGGCGATCTCCGCCGCGATCCTGCCGTACGTGCAGCGGCTGGCCGCGGGCAGCGGGTGGCGCCAGTTCGCCCCGCTGAGCAGTGGCATCAATGTCGACGGCGGCAAGCTGGTGCATCCCGCGCTGCAAGGTATGCTCTGACCTTGGCAAGCAAGAGAGGGGCAC
This sequence comes from Rhodanobacter sp. FW106-PBR-R2A-1-15, assembly GCF_058789735.1. Taxonomy (NCBI): domain Bacteria; kingdom Pseudomonadati; phylum Pseudomonadota; class Gammaproteobacteria; order Lysobacterales; family Rhodanobacteraceae; genus Rhodanobacter; species Rhodanobacter sp. FW106-PBR-R2A-1-15. The sequence goes on from NZ_JBYTEM010000040.1 coordinate 37,939, forward strand.
CCGGAGTGGCGCGCAGCACGAACATCAAGCAACAACCCAGGCAAGGCCTCAGCGAGGAACTGAAGCGCCGGCTGCGTGAAGCCGGGGCCCTGCTGCTGCTGCCGCTGGCGCTGTACCTGCTGGTGTGCCTGTTCAGCTACAACCCGCACGACCCCAGCTGGACCAACGCCGGTCAGCTGGAGCACGCGCGCAATTTCGGCGGCACGGTGGGGGCGTACATCGCCGACCTGCTGCGCTGGATCTTCGGCCTGGTGGCCTATTGCTTCCCGCTGCTGCTGCTGTTGCTGGGCGTGCAGGTGCTGCGCCAGCGCGGCGAGCAGGCGGTGCACCCGTGGGAGCCGGCGCTGCGCCTGATCGGCTTCGTGTTCTTCTTCATCACCGGGCCGGCGCTGCTGTACCTCAATTTCCACGACACGCCGGTACTGCCGCAGGGCGTGGGTGGGATCATCGGCGTGTGGGTGGGCAGTGCCCTGCTCAGCGCGTTCGGCGACAAGGGCGCGCCGCTGCTGTTGCTGGCGCTGTTCCTGATCGCGGTGACCCTGGCTACCGGGCTGTCCTGGTTCAAGGTGATGGACTGGATCGGGCACGGCGTGCTGAAGCTGTTCGACTGGCTCAAGGGCAAGCTGCACGAGGCGCCGCAGGCGCTGGCCGCGCGGCAGGCGCGCACCGAGCGCGAGGTGGTCAAGAAGGCCGACGCGGTGCGCCAGGCCAAGCGCGAGCCGGTGCGCATCGAGGCGCCGCCGGCGCCGGTGACCAGGAGCGAGCGGGCCCGGCTGGAAACCCAGATCCCGCTGTTCACCGGCGCCGCTGCGCCGGGCGAGCTGCCGCCGCTGTCGCTGCTGGACGAGGCGCCGCCGCAGGGGCCGGGTTACTCGGAGGAAACCCTGGAGGTGCTCTCGCGCCAGGTCGAATTCAAGCTGAAGGACTTCAAGATCGACGTGAAGGTGGTCGGCGCCTATCCGGGCCCGGTGATCACCCGCTTCGAGATGGAGCCGGCGCCGGGCATCCGCGGCTCGCAGGTGTCCAGCCTGGACAAGGACATCGCGCGCGGCCTGTCGGTGGTCAGCGTGCGCGTGGTCGACGTGATCCCCGGCAAGAGCGTGATCGGCCTGGAGATTCCCAATACCAACAAGCAGATCGTCTACCTTTCCGAAATCCTGCGCTCGGACAAGTACGACCAGACCAAGTCGCCGCTGTCGCTGGCGCTGGGCAAGGACATCGGCGGCAAGCCGGTAGTGGTCGACCTGAGCAAGATGCCGCATCTGCTGGTGGCCGGCACCACCGGTTCCGGCAAGTCGGTGGCGGTCAACGCCATGGTGCTTTCGCTGCTGTACAAGGCCAGCCCGAAAGACGTGCGGATGATCATGATCGACCCGAAGATGCTGGAGCTCTCGGTGTACGAGGGCATCCCGCACCTGCTGGCTCCGGTGGTCACCGACATGAAGGAAGCCGCCAACGCGTTGCGCTGGTGCGTGGCCGAGATGGAGCGCCGCTACAAGCTGATGGCTGCGGTGGGCGTGCGCAACCTGGCTGGCTTCAACAAGAAGGTGAAGGACGCCGAGAACGCCGGCCAGCCGCTGCTGGACCCGCTGTTCCGGCCGAACCCGGAGATGCCGAACCTCGCCGCCGAGCCGCTGGAGCCGCTGCCGTACATCGTGGTCTTCATCGACGAATTCGCCGACATGATGATGATCGTCGGCAAGAAGGTGGAGGAACTGATCGCCCGCCTGGCGCAGAAGGCGCGCGCCGCCGGCGTGCACCTGATCCTGGCCACCCAGCGCCCGTCGGTAGACGTGATCACCGGCCTGATCAAGGCGAACATCCCCACCCGCATCGCGTTCCAGGTGTCCAGCAAGATCGACTCGCGCACGATTCTCGACCAGAGCGGCGCGGAGACGCTGCTCGGCTACGGCGACATGCTGTACCTGCCGCCGGGCACCGCCACCCCGGAACGTGTGCACGGCGCCTTCGTCGACGATCATGAAGTGCACCATGTGGTCGGCTGGCTGAAATCGCAGGGCGCGCCGAACTACGTCGAGGGAGTGCTGGAGGAAGTGCAGGCCACCGCCGACGGCAAGTTCATCAACGACGCCGGGCTGCCGCAGGACGGCGAGGAGGGCGGCGACGCCGACGCCCAGCTGTACGACAAGGCCGTGGCGGTGGTCACGCAGACGCGGCGCGCCTCGATTTCCGGCGTGCAGCGGCACCTGCGCATCGGCTACAACCGCGCCGCGCGGCTGGTGGAGCAGATGGAGCAGGATGGCGTGGTCAGCGCCCCGCAGCACAACGGCAACCGCGAAGTGCTGGCGCCGCCGCCACCAAAGAATTGAAATGAAAAACCCGTAGGAGCCCGCTGGCGGGCGATGCCTTTCGATGCACCGAAGCTGTCTCTTCTACACA
>NZ_JBYTEM010000041.1:0-38739 GCF_058789735.1 Rhodanobacter sp. FW106-PBR-R2A-1-15
GTTTCATGTGAGCGAGTCCGGGCGTGTACCGGACTCGCGACTGAAGAAAACCACAGGATGTGGTTTTCTTCACAAGCTCTGACCGGAGCCGGTCCGCCGAGCGCTGCCGCGAGCGGCGAAAGCGCGCAAAGCGCACCCGGTTCAGTCCGCCAGCGACTCGACCTGCAGCGGCTCGCTGGCGGCGGGAAACGCCGCCCACAGCTCGGCCATGCTGCGCCCGCTCTGCGGGTGCCGGAACGCCGGCGCGATGTCCGCGATCGGGCGCAGCACGAACGCATGTCGCAATTCCTTGCGCGGCACCTGCAGGTGGCCGGGGCCGTCGAGCACCAGCGCGCCGTAGAACACGATGTCGACGTCCAGCGTGCGGTCCGCATAGCGCGGCACGTCGCGACGGCGACCGTGGCGGTCTTCCAGCGCGTGCAGCCAGTCGTTCAGCACTTCGGGCGGAAGGTCGGTATCCAGTCCCACCGCCAGGTTGACGAAATCCGCCCCGTCGAAGCCCACCGACTTGCTGCGATACGCCGGCGACACCGCGAGCTCGCCGAAGCGCGCGCGCAACTCGGCGATCGCCGCGGGCAGATAGCGGCGCGGTTCGAGGTTGGAGCCCAGGCTGAGGTAGACGCGCACCATCATTGACGAGGCTCTAACGCCGCGTGCCGCGCTCGATGCACACGCCGACCGCCTTCGCACCGCGCACCGCACCCGGCTTGGACAGCTTCAGGCGCACCCAGGCCACGCCAAACTCCTCGCGGATGATCGCCGTGCAGCGCTCGGCCAGCGTCTCGACCAGGCCGAAGCTGGAGGCTTCCACGTAGCCGATCAGGCGCTTGGACACGTCCTTGTAGTTCAGCGTCAGCGCGATGTCGTCGCTGGCCGCCGGCACGGTATTGTCGAATGCCATCTCGATGTCGAACGACAGCGTCTGCCGCACCCGGCGTTCCCATTCATAGACGCCGATGACGGCGTCGATGCGCAGGTCTTCGATGAAAACGGTATCCATGGCGGCGATTCGTGGGGCGACGGTCGTACAGGGTCCGCGAGCCGGCGGCCGGATGCAAGCCCGTGGCGCGACGGCCGCCATGCGATCATGTGCGGATGCCCACGTTCAGCACGCTCCCGCTCAAACCCGCCCTGCTCGCCAGTGTCGACACGCTCGGCTACGCCGAGATGACCCCGGTGCAGGCGCAAAGCCTGCCGCCGATGCTGCAAGGCCGCGACGTGATCGCGCAGGCGCAGACCGGCAGCGGCAAGACCGCCGCGTTCGGGCTGAGCCTGCTGCAGGCGCTGGATGCGGACACGATCCGGCTGCAGGCGCTGGTGCTGTGCCCCACCCGCGAACTGGCCGACCAGGTCAGCAAGGCGATCCGCAAGCTGGCCGCGAACATCCCCAACGTGAAGCTCTTGACCCTGTGCGGCGGCATGCCGTTGGGGCCGCAGCTGGCCTCGCTCAGCCACGATCCGCACATCGTGGTGGGCACGCCCGGCCGCGTGCAGGAACACCTGAAGCGCGGCAGCCTGCACGGCGGCGGCATCAAGGTGCTGGTGCTGGACGAGGCCGACCGCATGCTCGACATGGGCTTCAGCGAGGCGATCGACGACATCATCGGGCGCATCGCCAAGCACCACCAGACCCTGCTGTTCTCCGCCACGTATCCGGACGAGATCCGCGCGGCGAGCCAGCGCGTGCAGAAGGACCCGGTGGTGGTCACGGTGGAAGCGCCGGCCGCGCGAAGATCAGCGATCGAGCAGCAGTTCATCGAAGTGGAGCCCGCACAGAAGCTCGACGCCTTGGCGCAACTGCTCGCCGGCGAGCGCGGGCAGCACGCGCTGGTGTTCTGCAACATGCGCCGCGACGTCGACGCGGTGGCGCAGGAACTGGACCGCCGCGGCTACTCCGCGCTGGCCTTGCATGGCGACATGGAGCAGCGTGATCGCGACGAGGTGCTGGTGCGCTTCGCCAACCGCAGCTGCAACGTGCTGGTGGCCACCGACGTGGCCGCGCGCGGACTGGACATCGCCGCGCTGCCGCTGGTGCTGAGCTACGACGTGGCGCATGACCCGGACACGCATACCCACCGCATCGGCCGCACCGGCCGCGCCGGCGAAACGGGCCTGGCGATCACGCTGTGCACGCCGCGCGAGCGGCCGAAGGCGGCGAACATCGAGGAAGCGCAGGGCGTGCCGCTGCCATGGCGCACGCTGAAGCTCGCGCCGCCGCGCGGCAAGACCCTGCACCTGGCGCCGATGAAGACGCTGGTGATCGACGCCGGCCGGCAGGACAAGCTGCGCCCCGGCGACATCCTCGGCGCGCTCACCGGCGACGCCGGGCTGGAGGCGAAGGACATCGGCAAGATCGACGTGTTCGCCACCCGTGCCTACGTGGCGATCAGCCGTGCACTGGCGAACAAGGCGCTGGAGCGCCTGCGCGCCGGGCGGATCAAGGGCCGCAACTTCCGCGTGCGTCCGCTAGGCTAGGCACCCCGCCTTCTGGAAGCCGACCCGATGCCGCGCTGGCCCCGCCGCCTCCTCGCCCTCGCCCTGCTCGCCGGCAGCGCCGCCGCGCAGGCCGCCATCCCGGTCTACGGCTACAAGGTGGTGCGTGCCTACCCGCACGATACCGGCGCCTACACCGAAGGCCTGTTCTACAAGAACGGCTACCTCTACGAGAGCACCGGCCAGGTCGGCCAGTCGAGCGTGCGCAAGGTGGCGCTGGAAACCGGCGAAGTGGTGCAGCGCCATCGCCTGCCGAAGCAGTATTTCGGCGAGGGCATCGTCGACTGGAAGGATCGCCTGGTGCAGCTCACCTGGCAAAGCGGCACCGGCTTCGTCTACGAGCTGGCCAGCCTCACGCCGCAACGCGGCTTCCGCTACGAGGGCGAGGGCTGGGCGCTGACCCGCGACGGCACGCACCTGTACATGAGCGACGGCACGCCGGTGCTGCGCGTGCTGGATCCGGAGACGCTCGAGGTGGTGCGCCGCATCCACGTCACCGCCGACGGTGAGCCGGTGCGCAACCTCAACGAACTGGAATGGGTGGACGGCGAGATCTACGCGAACGTGTGGCTGACCGACCGCATCGCGCGGATCGACCCAGCCAGCGGGCAGGTGACGGGCTGGATCGACCTCACCGGCCTGTTCGACATCAGCCGGCTGCCGGACCCCGGCGACGACGTGCTCAACGGCATCGCCTGGGACGCGGCGCGCAAACGCCTGTTCGTCACCGGCAAGTGCTGGCCGCAGCTGTTCGAGATCAAGCTGGTGAAGCGGCCGGCGCGCTGAGCCCCGCCGACATCACAACGCTTCAAGGTAGACCGACAGCGCCTGCACGTCCTCGTCGTCGAGCATGGCGGCCGCGTCCTGCATCACCTTTGCGTTGCTGGTGCCGGCACGCGCGCCGGTCTTGAAGTCGTGCAGCTCATGGGCCAGATATTGGCCGGACTGGCCCCGCAGGCGAGGGAAGGCCGCCCACGGCGGTTGCGGCGCGCTGCTGGCATGCGGCCGCGGACCGGCCCCGTCCGGGCCGTGGCAGCCCTGGCAGGGCGGAATGCCCTTGGCCGGATCGCCGGCCAGGTACAGTTGCGCGCCGCGCGACGCGGCATCGGTCCGGCCGGCCGGCCTCGGCGCCATCGCGGCGTAGTAGCTGGCCAGGTCGCGCGCATCGGCGTCGCTCAGTGTCGCAGACTGGCCGTTCATCACCGTGCCGATGCGCTGGCCTTCGTGGAACTCCTTCATCTGCACGTACAGATAGGTGGCCGACTGCCCGGCCAGGTTCGGGAAGTTCGGCGCGATCGACAGGCCGCGTGCGCCATGGCAGGCCACGCATACCGTGGCCTTGCTGGCGCCGGCGGCGGCATCGCCACTGACTGGCTGCAGGCGGCGCAGGTCAACGACCTTGGTCGGTGGGATGTGGGTGTGGGGTGGCTCGCTGGCCCCGGCGCCCGCGACGAGGCCCGCGCCGAACAGGAACATGCACAGCAGGCTGGTACGAGAGGTCATCACGGCGCTCCTCACAGCTTCAGGTTCAGCATCGCGCCGACCAGGCTGACGCTGTAGTGCAGCTGACCGCCCTTGTCGATGTACAGCCGGTGGTCGTAGCTGAGTTTGTTGTCAAAGCCGGCGTAGTGCCAATCGCTGAAGGCGCCGGTCTGGTAGCGGCCGAACAGGCGCACGCCGACGTTGCGGTTGATGGTGAAGTTCAGGCCGAGGTCGAGCGTGTTGCTGCGGTACTTGTTGTCGGGGAAGCCCGCCGCCGCGGCCGCCACCGCGGCCGGCACGCGGTTGGCCAATGCGCCGATGGTGGCGTAGCTGTAGCCGACGTGGCCGAACGAGCCGTTGTAGTCGTAGCGCACGTCGGCGCGCACACGACCGAAGTCGTGGCTGAGGCTGAAGCCGCCGTTGCGGTTGCTCTCGCGGTCGAGTTCCCACCACTGGTTCGCGAACGGGTACAGCGGGCCGCCGAGGTTGGGGTTGGTCTGGCCGGGCGTACCCAGCGCCTTGCCGTTGTCGCGGCTGTCCGCGTCGCCGACGTTGGAGATGCCCAGGCGCGAGGTTTCCGCGCCGAGGTAGGCGTTCACCGTGGTGGCCGGCGTCGGCTGCCAGTCCCACTGCACGGTGGCGCCGGTGGTGCGGGTGCTCTGCCGGCCGATCAGCGCGTCGTACCGGTCGCGGTTGCCGTAGAAGGTGGCCGACAGCGTGGCCGACTCGCCCCACGGGTAGGTGATGATCGCGCGCGCCTTGCTCTCGGTGCGGTCGGACAGGTCGTACTTGCGCATATCGGCGACCGTGTACGCCGGCAGGCCGTCGACCGGCTCGACGAAACCGGGCAGCGATTCGGAGAGGAACTGCGCAAACGGATCGTAGTTGTACCTGTCGCCGTCACGCTTCGCGTATTCCCAGCTCAGCCGAACGGTGGCGCCGATCACGTCGCGGCTGACCCAGTCGAACTTGATGCGCTGGTCGTCCACGCGCTTGCGCTCGCGGTATTTCGGCCGGTTGTGGTCGAACGTGTAGACGACGCCGAGCGAGCTCTTGCGGCCGAACTGCCAGTCGCCGCCCAGCTCGAAGAGGGTGTCGGTGTAACCGAACGGGTTGTTGCGCACGGTGACGTTGATCGACCGGTACAGCGGATTGGTCGGGTCGAAGATGCCGGTCTCGCTGGGTACCACGCTGCCCATCGAGCCGTTCTCGGCGATGTAGCCGTACTGGCCGGTAAGCGGGTTGTAGGCGAGATAACGGGTCTTGTTGTCCTCGCGGTACCAGCGCAGCCCGGCGTGCCAGCCGAACGCCGCCGTGGGGTGGAAGCTGACGCGGGCGTCGACGAGGCCGGTGTCGATGCGCGCGTTCGCGTTCTTGCGCGACAGTGCGTCGGTGGTGTTCCAGTTGGCGCACTGGAAGGTGTAGTCCACCGGCGGCGCGATGAAGACGCCGCCCACTCCGGTACAGGTGGTGGGCGCCAGCAGCGCGTCGTCCTGGCGCATCGTGCCCCACGCACCGGCCACGGTGAACTGGCCGTTCCACTTCAGCTCGCGCGACAAATCCAGGCGCAGGTTGTGGTAGTCGTTGTCCGGCTCCAGCGAGAACTGGCCGTTCTTGATGTCGGCCACCTGCGGCGTGCCGACCACGTTCCACAGGCGGAACGGGCTCTCGTAGTTCAGGTGGTCCTTGTGGTTGCGGAAGAACGAGCCGTTGTAGGTAGCCAGGAAGCGCCACACCTTGCCCACGTTGCGCAAGCTCAGGTTGATGTCGGTGGTGCGGAAGTCGGTCGGCCGCACCGTTTCCAGCACGCCGCCGTTGTTGGGAAACGGGTAGTTGAAGAACATCGAGCCGCCCCACAGGCGGGTGCCGGTGCGCTTCTCGTTGGTGATCGAGGCCGAGCCGATCCAGTCGCGGTACAGCAAGCCCTCGTAGCCCAGCCCCGCGCGAGTGCGGGTCATACCGATGCTGCGCCGGGGCGCGGCGGCCGACGCCGCGGCCACCTGCGCCGGCGTGCTGGCACCGGCCACCAGCGGCGCCGGCAGGGTCAGGTCGGTGCCGCCGACGCCGTTCCAGATCGGGTAGGCACTGGTCGACACGGTGTGCGGCATGTCGCGGTAGAAACCCTCCACCCGGTAGCTGCCGTAGCGGCCGGCACGCAGGCGGTAGAACTGGTCGTCGCCGCTGAGGCGGCTACCACGCAGCTCGACGTACTGGCCGGTGCGGCGGTTGTGGAAATCGAGCGCGAACAGGCCGAGCACGGCGCCACTCTTCCAGTCGGCGTACTGGCGGAAGTACTCCGCGTTGCGATCGCCGCCGACGTGCAGGTAGCCGAGCTGCAGCAGCCCGGCGTAGTTCCAGTCGTCCAGCCTCATCGGCCGGTCCTCATCGGGCAGCGGCGGGTACGGGTTCAGCGCACCGGTGGGGGTGCGCAGCATGCCGGGGTGCAGCCAGGACACGCCGTCGGGATCGGCGCTGTACAGCATCGGCGCCCAGCCGGTCGGGTCGAGCGCGCTGCCGTATTGCGTGTCGCCCACGCGCATGGTGCCGCTGGTGTCGCCGGCCATCGCGCACTGCATGCCGAACAGGCCGGCCAGCAGCCCCATCGTCAGAGTTTTCGGCGTCATGCGATTTCCTTTCTGCTCATGCATGGTCGGCCTCCGTCACTTGTGGAACTTCGGTCCGGAAGGATTGTTGGAACCGTGGATGTTGGTGTGGCAGCTGAGGCAGCCGCGGCCCATCAGGCGCTCGTCCGGGAACGGCCCGGTGCCGAGGTTGGCCGCGCTCTGCAGGTCGTTCGGATGGCGCGTCACGGTGTGGCACTGCTGGCACAGCATCGGGATCGGCGCGACCAGCAGGGTCTGCTGGTTGGAGCCGTGCGCGTCGTGGCAGTTGAGGCAATTCGCGCGCACCGGCGCGTGCTCGAACAGGAACGGCCCGCGCTTCTCGGCATGACAGGCGTAGCAAGTCTGGTTGACGGTGTCGGTCTTCAGCAACGGCTTGGTGATCGAGCCGTGCGGGTTGTGGCAGTCGGTGCAGGCCATCTGTCCTTCCGGCAGCGGCATGTGCGAGCGACGGTTGAACTTGGCACGGATGTCCTGGTGGCAGGTGGCGCAGACTTCGTTGATCGAGGACTTGGTCAGCACGCCCTCGGGCGACAGTCGCGCCATCGGGTTGTGGCAGTCGGTGCAGGACAGGCCGCGGTTCTGATGGATCGAGCCGATCCAGTGCTGGCGCGCGCCGCCGGCATGGCAGGCGAGGCACACCCCGACCTGGGTCTGCGGCGAGGTCTTCGCGTCGTGGGTGAAGCCGATGATCAGGCCCGGCGCGGTGGGGTTCTTGGCATGTGCGGAACCCGGGCCGTGGCAGCTTTCGCAGGCGGCCTGCGGGCCGGTGTTGGCCGCACCGGCGCGGAACGAGGCCACGTGCAGCGTGTGCGAGGCCTGCACGTTTTCCTGTGTGTGGCAGGCCACGCAGCTTTTCGCACCGATCGCATCGGCGTTCGGCGCCAGCGGGTTGGCCGGGATCGAGGCGGCGTCGAACGGGGTGGCCGGGCTGTCGCTCATGCTCGCCGGGTGCGGGTTGCCGGCGCGCGCCGTGCCCGCGCCCATGTCGGTGGCCGGCAGCATGCTGGCGATGTCGCCCTGGCTGAGCCCGCCGGCAGGGGCGGCATGCGGGTCCGGCGCGGCGCTGCCGCCCGCCTGCTGGGCCTGCACATCGCGGGCCCCGAGCAACATGACGCCGGCACTCAGTGCGGTGCACAGCACGACGGCAAGCAACAGCGAAATCGCACGCATGACTCGAACTCCTTAGGCTAGCGTGAACACTTGAGGCGACCGGCTGCCATCCCGCGTAGCACGCGCCTCTGACGCCTGCAGCCATGTCCTGCGGCGTAGTATTTCCCTTATGCAATGCATTGATAAGTCCCTTCACATTGCGTTTAATATCCATGATCAGCGAACAATTCCTCATGATTGCGTAACGCAACAAGACAGTTACCCTCGATCCACCGCCTCGCCCGCCACTCACTGGACACGCCGTGCAGGATCTCAACGACATCTATTACTTCGTGCAGGTGGTGGAGCTGGGTTCGTTCACCGCCGCCAGCAAGGCGCTGGGCGTGGCCAAGTCGCAGCTGAGCTTCCGCGTGGCGCGACTCGAGACCAGCCTCGGCATACGGCTGATCCAGCGCACCACGCGGCGCTCGCACGTCAACGAGATCGGCCAGCGCTACTACGAACAATGCCGGCTGCTGCTGGCCGCCGCCGAGCAGACCCAGCGCGTGATCGACGAAGCGCAGGCCGCGCCGCGGGGGCGCATCCGCGTGGCCTGTCCGGTGCTGCTCGCGCAATTGCTGCTGGCGCCGATCCTGATCGAGTTCCTGCGGCAGCACCCCGGGGTGCAGGTGGACCTGGACATCTGCCACCACCATGTCGACGTGATCGCCGGCGGCTATGACATCGCATTCGGAGTGCGCGATTCACTCCGGGATTCCAGCCTGGTGATGCGCAGCTATGGCCTGGACCCGCAGGTGCTGGTGGCTAGCCCCGAACTGCTGCGGCGCCAGGGCCAGCCGACCCAGCCGCTGGAACTCAAGCGCCTTTCCAGCGTGGACCTGATCAGCGCGGAAGGACGGCACTTCTGGCACCTGCAGGCCGCCGACGGCCGCATCCAGCAGGTGGAGCACCACCCCAGCCTGATCAGCGACAACCTGCAGGTGCTGTACCAGGCGGTGGTCGGCGGCGTCGGCGCGGCGCAGCTGCCGCAGTTCGTCTGCCGCGAGCCGATCGCCGAAGGCCGGATGGTGCCGCTGCTGCCGGCGTGGTCGCTGCCTGCCGGCAACGTGCACGCGGTGTATCCCTCGCGCCACGGCCACACCCCGGCGCTGCGCAGCTTCATCGACTTCGTGGGGCGGTCCATGCCGCAGGTGCTGCGCCGCACCCAGCAGGGCACACCGGCCGAACCCGTGAAACCCGCACCGGAAAACCTGGTCGCCGACTGAAACCGTGCCGGCTACGCGCCCAGCAGCCGGCGCGCCGCCGCGCGGCCGGCGAGTAGGCCGCTGGCGAAGCAGGCGGTGAGCAGGTAGCCGCCGGTAGGCGCCTCCCAGTCGAGCATTTCGCCAGCGCAGAACACGCCGGGGCGCTCGTGCAGCATCAGGTTCTCGTCCACTGCCTCCAGCCGCACGCCGCCGGCGGTGCTGATCGCCTCGGCGACCGGTCGCGGCGCGCGCAGGTGCAGCGGCAGCGCCTTGAGCCGCGCGGCCAGCGCCGCCGGATCGGCCAGGGTGGGTTTGTCGGTGAGCTCGAACAGCAGCGCGCATTTCGCCGCGTCCAGCCCGGCGCGGCGACGCAGCCAGTCGCCGATGCTGTGCCTGCCGCGCGGTGCGGCGAGGCGGCCGGCCAACGCGCTTTGGTCGTAGCCGGGCACCAGATCCAGCTTCAGCACGGCTTCGCCGCGTTCGGCAAGCTGCTCGCGCAGTTCGGCGCCGATCGCGTAGATCAGGCTGCCCTCGATGCCGTACTCGCTGAGTACGAACTCGCCCTGGCGCGAACGGGCCACACCATGGCGGTCGACCCAGTGCGCCACCACCGGCTTCAGCGGGGCGCCGGCGAAGCGGCTGGCAAGATGCTCGCTCCACGCCAGCTCGAAGCCGCAGTTGGCCGGCTGCAGCGGCGCGATGTCGATGCCCGCGTGCTCGAGCGGCGCCACCCAGGCGCCATCGGAGCCCAGCTGCGGCCAGCTGGCGCCGCCGAGCGCGAGGATTGCCGCCTCGGCTGCCACCGTGCGTTCGCCCTGCGGCGTGGCGAAGCGCAGCGCGCCATCGCTCCAGCCCAGCCAGCGGTGGTGCATGTGGAAGGCCACGCCCGCTTCGCGCAGGCGGTGCAACCAGCCACGCAACAGCGGCGCCGCCTTCTGGTCGAGCGGAAATACCCGGCCCGAACTGCCGACGAAGGTTTCCACGCCGAGACCGCGGGCCCAGCGGCGCAACGCCTCGGCATCAAACGCGTCCAGCCAGCGCGCCACCGCGTCGCGGCGCGCGCCGTAGCGCTCGACGAAACGCGCGCGCGGCTCGCCATGGGTCAGGTTGAGGCCGCCCTTGCCGGCCAGCAGGAATTTCCGCCCCACCGAACCCTTGGCCTCGTACAGGTCGACCGCCACGCCCGCCGCGCACGCGGCTTCGGCCGCCATCAGTCCCGCCGGACCGCCGCCGATGATCGCCAGTCGGGGAGTCGCGGTCCGGGTCACCCGCGCATGGTCGCACGCCGCCCGCGCGGCACGCATCGCCGGCGTCGCGGTGGCGGTGACGCCGGCCCGGTAGGGCCGCGTGGCTTCGCGCATGAATCGCAGCTGACCACAAGGCAGTCATGGGCTGAACGGCAGCGCAAGATAATATTATCTGTAGCGTAAGCAATTACGCCAGGAAAACAGCTATGAAGAAACTTCTTGCGCTGATGGCATAACCCCGCTTGGTCGTCATGGATAATCGCCTTCCTGCGCGAATCCATGGCCATCGAACCGGTTTTCGCGGGCGTTTTTATCGTGGCAGGGCGCGCCACTGAGCCATCGGCGGCCACGCCATCGCATCGGGATAATCGCAAGCATTTGTGCCATTCCGACAGTCTGATAATCCCGAAAACCTGCGATGCAAATCACCCGTTCCCTGAAAAAATCCTATTGACGGTTTTCCGCGGTGAATCCTACCGTCAGCGAGTTCGCCAATGGGGAGCTTGGCGAACGGTTCCGTGACGACATTCCGCACCGGCGCTGATCGCGGCGGACGTCCACCACGTGGCGCGATTCCGGGGGAGTACGACGAATCCGCTGCGCACGGAATCGCTGGGCCATTCCAAAACCGATCGCGTCGCGCCTGTCCGCGACGTTCATTCCATGAGGTCCACGCGGCCCCAGCGGCTTCGTTTGCCTCGAAAAAACTTTTGGGAGCCATAGATGCAAAATCATTTCCGTCTCACGCTGCTGACGGCCGCCATCGGCCTGGCGGCGATCGCCTCGGCCAACGCCGCCTCGGCCAGCAGCAATGCCTTCGTCGCGCTGAACCAGCACGCTACCGTGCTGCGCCAGGGTGACGTGGTCAGCGGCCCGCTGGCGACCTCGCAACCGATCCACGTCGAGGTGGCGCTGAAGCTGCGCAACCCGGCCCAACTGCACACCTTCCTGGCCACGGCCAGGACCTCGACGCTGTCGATGGTGCAGCATCAGATGTCGAGCGAGCAGTTCGTCGCCAACTATTCGCCGACCGCGGACCAGGCGAACCAGGTGGCCGCGTGGCTGAGCTCGGTCGGCTTCACCAACGTCAAGATCGCGCCGAATCGCCTGATGGTCTCGGCGGACGGCCGCGCGGACACCGCACAAGCCGCGTTCAAGACCAGCTTCGCCAAGGTGCGCACGAAGGAAGGCCGCATGGCCTTCATGAACAACAGCGACGTGCAGATTCCGGCCACGCTGCAGGACAGCGTGCTGTCGGTGATCGGCCTGCAGACCGTGCACCAGGCGCACACCTTCGCCAAACCGGTGCAGGCTGCCTACACCACCCAGGCGGTGACCGGCCACAACCCGACCGAGTTCTCCTCGATCTACGGCGGCAACGGCGTGGCCACGGCGGCCGGCGTGCCGGTAGGCATCGTCACCCAGGGCAAGATCACCCAGACCATCACCGACCTCAACACGTTCACCTCGCAGAACGGCCTGGCCACGGTCACCACCCAGACCGTCAACACCAACGGCACCAGCACCGACACCAGCGGCCTGGGCGAGTGGAGCCTGGACAGCCAGGACGTCGTCGGCATGGCCGGTGGCCAGGTCGGCAGCCTGATCTTCTACAACATCCCGACCCTGTCCAACGCCGACCTCACCGCCGACTTCAACACCATCGTCACCGCCAACGCCACCAAGATCATCAACGTGTCGCTGGGCGAGTGCGAGACCAGTGCGAAGAGCGACGGATCGGCCGCGGCGCAGGACCAGATCTTCCAGCAGGCGGTGGCGCAGGGACAGACTTTCTCGATCTCCACCGGCGATTCCGGCGCCGACGAGTGCAAGAACGGCGGCGTCACGCCGAGCTGGCCGGCCGCGTCGCAGTACGTGGTCGCGGTGGGCGGCACCACGCTGGACGCTTCCACCACCACCTGGAACGGCGCCACCGTGTGGGTCAGCGCCGGCGGCAGCTCCAGCACCTTCGAGCCGCAGCCGAGCTGGCAGAACGGCGTGGCCCCGGGCACCACGCGCGGCCTGCCGGATATTGCCTATGACGCCGATCCCAACTCCGGCTCGAAGATCATCGTCAACGGCGCCACCCAGCAGTACGGCGGCACCAGCCTGTCCGCGCCGCTGTTTGCCGGCACCTGGGCGCGCATCATCGCCATCAAGGGCTCCAGCGTGGGCTTTGCCGCACCACTGCTGTACAAGTTGCCGGGCGCCGCCTTCCACGACATCACCTCGGGCAACAACGGCGGCTATACCGCCAGCGTCGGCTACGACCTGGCCAGCGGCCGCGGCGAGCTGATCATCAGCACGGCCGCCGCCAACATCGGTGGCACCGCACCGCCGGCCAACGTTCCGCCGGTCGCCAACTTCAGCGACTCGGTCAGCGGCCTCACCGTGAACTTCACCGACAGCTCCACCGACAGTGACGGCACCATCGCCTCGCGCTCGTGGAACTTCGGCGACGGCAGCACCTCGACCGCCACCAACCCCAGCCACACCTACGCCGCCGCCGGCACCTACAGCGTATCGCTGACGGTGACCGACAACGGCGGCGCGACCAACACCAAGACGCAGTCGGTGACGGTCGCCAGCAGCAGCGGCAACGTGCTGCAGAACGGCGTGGCGCTCACCGGCCAGTCCGGCGCGCAGGGCGCACAGCTGTTCTACACGGTGGTGATCCCGGCCGGCGCCAGCAACCTGGTGATTTCCGAGTCCGGCGGCACCGGCGACGCCGACCTGTACACCAAGTTCGGTTCCGCCCCGACCCTGTCCAGCTACGACTGCCGTCCGTACCTCACCGGCAACAATGAGAGCTGCACCGTGGCCTCGCCGCAGGCGGGCACCTACTACGTCATGCTGAACGGCTACGCCGCATTCTCCGGGGTCAGCGTCAAGGCCAGCTGGAGCACCAGCAGCAGCGGCAGCGTGCTGCAGAACGGCGTACCGGTGTCCGGCCTGAGCGCAACCACCGGCAACGCGCTGTACTACACGATGGTCGTGCCGAGCGGAGCCACCAACCTCAACTTCAACATCGCCGGCGGCACCGGCGACGCCGACCTGTACGTCAAGCTCGGTTCCACGCCGACCACCACCAGCTACGACTGCCGCCCGTACATCACCGGCAACAACGAGAGCTGCAGCGCCTCGGCGCCGACGCCAGGTACGTACTACGTCATGGTGCGTGCCTACAGCAGCTACAGCGGCGTCACGCTGACCGGCAGCTACACGCCGTAAGCGGCTGGCAAGCCCGCGGTGCGCATGGACGCGCATCGGCGATGAACGCACGGACCCGCAGCCCGGTCGGCAACGACCGGGCTGCTTGCCGATGGACGGCACGAACGGGTGCCGACAAGTCGCGCTGGCATTGTATGGTGCGGACTCCGCCGACGATGAGTGCGCGCGATGCCCCGGATCACCCCTCTGCTTCTGGCCGCCCTGCTGGCCCCCGCGACCGCCGTACCGGCGCAAACCCCGCCGGCGATGTCGCACGAACAGCCGGCGCTGCACGCATTGGCCCAGGCTCCCAGCGAGGCGGAACTGCGCGCCACGATCACCAGGCTGGTCGGCTTCGGCACCCGCCACACGCTGTCCGACACGAAGTCCGACACCCGCGGCATCGGCGCCGCGCGACGCTGGGTGAAGGCGCGCTTCGAGGCGATCTCGCGCGATTGCGGCGGCTGCATCGAGGTGGTCACGCCCGCGCAGGTATTCAGCGGCAAGCGCATCCCCGTGCCCACCGAGGTGATGGACGTGGTCGCGATCAAACGCGGTCAGCGCGACCCGCAGCGGGTGATCGTGATGAGCGGCCACCTCGACTCGCGCGTCAGCGACGTAATGAACGCCAGCAGCGATGCGCCCGGCGCCAACGACGACGCCTCCGGCGTGGCCGCCGTGATCGAGGCCGCGCGGCTGCTGTCGAAGCAGGACAACGACGCCACCCTGGTGTTCGCCGCGCTGTCCGGCGAGGAGCAGGGCCTGTACGGCGGCAAGGTGCTGGCCGACTACGCGGTCGCGCAGGGCTGGCAGGTGGAAGCCGATCTCAACAACGACATCGTGGGCAACAGTCAGGGCCAGAACGGGGTGACCGACAACACCACGGTGCGGGTGTTCTCCGAGGGCACCAAGAGCAACGAGACGCCGGCCCAGGCGAACCATCGCCGCTACCACGGTGGCGAGGTGGATTCGCCTTCGCGCAATCTCGCCCGCTACCTCGACCGCCTCGCCGGCAACTACCTGCCCGACTTCCGCGTGGCCATGGTCTATCGCACCGACCGCTACGGCCGCGGCGGCGACCAGGTGCCGTTGCTGGAAGCGGGTTACCCCGCAGTGCGAGTCACCGAGGCACACGAGAACTACACCCGGCAGCACCAGGACCTGCGCAGCGAGGGCGGTGTCCGTTACGGCGACACCATCGACGGCATCGACTTTCGCTACCTCGCCCGCGTCACCGCCCTGAACATCATCGCCATGGCCGCGCTGAGCCGCGCGCCGGCGCCGCCGACCGGCATCGACATCGCCGGCGCCGTGGCCACCGACACCACGCTGAAGTGGCGCAAGGTGCCCGGCGCCGCCGGCTACCGGGTGCACTGGCGCGACACCACCGCGGCGCAATGGCAGCACGCACTTGCGGTGGGCGACGTCGACCACGCGATACTGCAGGACGTGGTGATCGACGACTGGTTCTTCGGCGTGTCGGCGGTCTCCGCCGACGGCTACGAGAGCCCGGTGGTGTTCCCCGGCGACGCCGGCAGCTTCGAGCGTTCGCCGGCAGCGGCCGCGAGCAGCGCCGCCCGCTGAGCGGACGCCGGCAGCGCCGCCTCAGTCGCGCTGGAACAGCGCCGGTTCGGGCCGGTGCAGGCTGAAGCCCTGCACCCGGTTCACGCCCAGCGCTGCCAGCGCGCGCACGGTTTCCGCGTCGGCCACCCATTCGGCGACCACTTCCAGGCCGAGCCGGTGGCCGATGTCGGTGACCGCCCTGACCATCAGGTGGCTGACCGGATCGGTGAGCATGTCGCGCACGAAGCTGCCGTCGATCTTGATGATGTCCAGCGGCAGGTTTTTCAGATAGGTAAACGAGGACATCCCCGCGCCGAAGTCGTCCAGCGCGATCTTGCAGCCCACCGCGCGCAGCTGCTCCATGAAGCGCACCACCTGCGACAGGTTGCGCACCGCCACGGTCTCGGTGATCTCGAAACACACCCGCGACGGTTCGACCCGGTAGCGCCGCAGCAGCGCGATGATGCGGCCGGCCAGTTCCCCGTCCTCGACGCTGGCGCCGGACAGGTTGATCGCCACCATGCGCAGCGCGCCGCCGGCCGGGTGCAGCCGGTCGAAGTTCGCCAGCGTGGCCTCGATCACCCAGCGGTCGACCACCGGCATCAGGCCGTAGCGCTCAGCCGCCGGCATGAACACGCCGGGCACCACCAGCTGGCCGGATTCCTCGCGGAAGCGCAGCAGCACCTCGACGTCCAGCTCGCCGCCGGCGACCAGCGGCAACGGCCAGATCTCCTGGTAGGTGAGCACCAGGCGGTGCTCGTCGATCGCCCAGCGCAGGCGGTTCGCCCACTCCATCTCGCTGTGCCGGCGCGCCGTCTGGTCATCACGCTCGGAATAGAAGTGCACGCGGTTGCGGCCTAGCTCCTTGGCCATGTAGCAGGCGGTGTCGGCCTGGGCCAGCAGGTTCTTCACCAGAATGCCGGGGCGGTCGATCATGACCCCGCCGATGCTGGCGCTGACCATATAGCTGCGCTGTTCCCAGATGAACACGTAGCCGTCGATGCAGCGGCGCATGCGCTCGGCGATCCGTTCGGCTTCCGCGCGATCGGCCACCTCGGTCACCAGCACGCCGAACTCGTCGCCGCCAAGCCGCGCCAGCATGTCGGTGCCGCCCAGCTGCCTGCGCATCACGATCGCCAGCTGCGCCAGCAGCTGGTCACCGGCGAGGTGGCCGGAGGTGTCGTTGATCAACTTGAACTGGTCGAGGTCGATATACAGCAGCACGGCCAGTGGCGCGCCGTCCTGGGTCGCGTCCAGCGCGCGGTGCAGCCGGCGTTCGAACTCGCGCCGGTTGTACAGCTCGGTAAGCGCGTCGTGGCTGGCCTGGTGACTCAGCAGCTCAGTCAGCTGGCGCTGTTCGCTGATGTCGCTGGCCACCAGCAGCAGCTTGTTGCGCCCGCTCAGGGTCACCCGCGAGATCGCCACGCTGGCCCAGAAGCCGTCGCCGACGTCGTTGCGCAGGATCGCGTCGACCCGGCCGCAGCCGCGGGTGTCGTCCTGCTGCAGCTGCGTGCGCAGCTCCGGGTCGCCGAACAGCTCGGGCAGCTTGCGCTCGGTCACGCGCAGGCCGAGGCGGTCGCGCGCCGCCTGGTTGGCGTAGGTGATCGTGCCATCGGCGGCCTCGGCCAGCAGCACCAATGCCGGCAGCAGGTCGTTGAGGGCGCGGAAGCGCTTCTCGCTCTCGCGGTAGCGGTGGCTCATGCGCCAGCCCTGTGCCAGCGCGCGCTGGCCGGTACTGGCGACCGAGTACACCAGCAGCGCCAGCAGCACGCTGGCCAGCACGCCGGCGAGCAGGATGCCGCCCCCGCCGTCGATCAGGCGATGGGCACGCTGTGGCAGCGCGCGCACCTCGACGCTCCACGTGCGCCCGCCATATGCGAGCCTGCGCTCGTAGCGGTAATCGTCGCCCGACCACCAGGGGCCGCTATCCGAGTCGAACAGCAGTACCACCTGCGGCCCGCTGATGTCGCGGACCCGCAGGCGCAGGTTGTGCGTCAGCTGCTCGGGTAGCGCCTCGCCGATCAAGCCCTCCAGCCGAAACGAGGCCGCGATCGAGCCGCGCACGCGGCTGCGTCGCTCCGCGGTGGTTTGCGGCGGCGGCCCGGGGCTGTAGATCGGCAGCCGCAGGGTGATGCCTTCGCCGGCCGTGCCGGACCCGGCCAGCTGCACCGGGTGGAACGGCGCCGACAGGGTTGCCTGATCGTTGTCGCGCGATGCCAGCAGGCTGGCGAAGTTGTGCGGCTGCGTGGCCACGTCGAGCCCGACCACGCTTTCGTTGCCGCCCAATGGCCGGACCCAGCGGGTGATGTAGTGCTCGCCGTCCGGCCGCAGCTCGCGCGGTGCGTAGGCCAGCGCGAGCAGGCTGGGGAACTGTTCGCGCGGGCTCATGTTGGCGTAGAAGCCGGCGTACTCGCCCTCATCCACCTCCTCGGAAGAGAGGAACAGCGATTGCGCGGCTCGCAGCAGCGATTCGGCGGTATGCAGCCGACCTTGCAGCGAGACAAGGGCCTTGTTGGCCAGCTCGTCGTGGATCAACGTGCGCTCGACCTGCAGCCGCTGCTGATGATGGTGATGAATAAGCACCGTCAGCGCCAGCCCCGACAGCAGCACCAGCAGGCTCCACAGCCAGCTCGTCAGGCGCCACGGCGATGGCACAGGAAACGCGGCATCGGGCTCGCCACGGCCGTTGGCCGCCGTCGGTTGGTCTTCGTCGTAGTCCTTGTTCCGGGGCAAGGGATTCACCACGCGATGCCGTGACCGGCGATGGTACACAACTGCGCCGCATGCGCCACGCTCATCGGTGGGTCAATGCCGCCCGCGTGGCTTGGCGCGATGCGTGGGCGTGGCGGTCCACGGGTCGTCCGGCCACGGGTGGCGCGGGTAGCGGCCCTTCAGTTCCTTCTTCACCTCCGGGTAGGTGCGTTCCCAGAAGCCCTTCAGGTCCTGGGTCACCTGGATCGGCCGGCCTGCGGGCGACAGCAGGTGCAGGGTGACCGGGATGCGCCCGCCGCCCACGCACGGCGTGTCGGCCAGGCCGAACAGTTCCTGCAGCTTCACCGCCAGCACCGGCGGCTGGTCTTCGCTGTACTCCAGCCGGCGCTGCTGCCCGCTCGGCACCTGCAGGCTTTCCGGCGCCTGCGTGTCGAGCGTGCGGCGCTGCGCGTGGTCCAGCCGCGAGACCAGCGCCTGCGTCAGTTCCTCCGCAGCGAGCGCAGCGAGGCGGTGCCTGCCCTCGAGGTACGGCGCCAGCCAGCCCTCCAGCGAGGCCAGCAAGGCGGCATCGGAAACATCGGGCAGGCCCAGCTCGGGCATCCACGCGCGCAGCGCCTGCATGCGTGCGCGCAGCCGCCGCGCATGCTCGCTCCACGGCAGCACATCGAGACCCCGTGCGCGCACGGCGGCCAACAACGCGGGCAGCGCATCGGCGGGTTTCACCGGCACGCTGCGCCGCTCCAGCACGATCGCGCCGAAGCGGCGCTCGTCGAACGCCTCGGCGGCGCCGCGCTCATCGTTCCAGCGCAGCGTGCGCTCGCGGGTGAAGCGCAGCGGGAAGTCGCGCTCCAGCACGCGCGGGTCGAACGGCGCGGCGGCGAACACCAGGCTGTCGCGCGCTTCCAGGCGCAGGTCCAGCACCACCAGCCATGGTTCGCCGAGCAGCGCGGTGTGCTCGTGCAGGCGCGCGCCGCGGCCATTGGCCAGCGTGTAGCGCAGCGGGTTGGCCTCGTCGCGGCGCGCGATGCGGTCGGGAAAGGCGTGCAGCAGCAGGTCGCCGACCACGTGGCTGTCCGGCGCGCCGGTCAGGGATGACCCAGTGTCGCGGGCGCAGGATGCGCTGGAGCGACCGCCGCTGGCGGCGCTGCGCAGCTCCAGGCGTCGACGCCAGCCCTTGCTG
The DNA here is from genome assembly GCF_058789735.1 of Rhodanobacter sp. FW106-PBR-R2A-1-15. Taxonomy (NCBI): domain Bacteria; kingdom Pseudomonadati; phylum Pseudomonadota; class Gammaproteobacteria; order Lysobacterales; family Rhodanobacteraceae; genus Rhodanobacter; species Rhodanobacter sp. FW106-PBR-R2A-1-15. The sequence goes on from NZ_JBYTEM010000041.1 coordinate 18,866, forward strand.
GCCTGCTCGATCGCCGCCAGCGCGCCGCTGTCGGCATCGCCGCGCGGCAGGCCGCCACGGCGGTCGCGCCACGCGTGCAGCACAGCCACCCGTGCGCGGAAATCGTCGTTGCTCGCCTGCCTGCCGCGCAGCGGCGAACGCGCCTCCATCAAGGCCAGCAGATCGGCGATCAGTGCGCGCAGCTCCGGCGGCGCGCGCAGGGCGGCGGCAGCGAGCCGCGGCGTGGCGCCGAGTTCCAGCATGCGCCGGCCCAGCGCGGTGATGCGGCCATCGGCGTCCAGCGCGGCAAGATCCGTCAGCAGCTCGCGCGCCTGTGCCAGCGCGCCGGGCGGTGGCGGGTCCAGCCAGCGCAGCTCGTCGCTACCCCAGGCGGCCAGTTCCAGCGCCAGGCCGGACAGTTCCGCCTGCGCGATCTCCGCGCTGCGCGCGGGGTCGAGTCGCCGGCTTTGCGGCCACAGCCGGTACGCCGTGCCCGCGGCCACGCGCCCCGCGCGGCCGGCGCGCTGGTCGGCCGAGGCCTGCGAAATGGCCACGGTTTCCAGCCGGGTGAAGCCGGAGTTCGGATCGAAGCGCGGCTCGCGCGCCAGCCCGCTGTCGACCACCGCGCGGATGCCCGGCAGGGTGACGCTGGACTCGGCCACGTTGGTCGCCAGCACGATGCGCCGTGTGCCCGGCTCGGCCGGCGCCAGCGCGGCCTGCTGCTCGGCCAGCGACAGCTCGCCGTGCAGCGGCACGATGTCGATAGCCATGCTGTTCCTTCTCCCTTCGGGAGAAGGTGCCCCGTCAGGGGCGGATGAGGGTTCGGACGGAGCGTGATGCCGCGCTCCGCCCGTACCCTCTCCCCCAACCCCTCTCCCGAAGGGAGAGGGGAGTGTCTGCGCCAGCAGCGCCCCTTTGTGGGCGTTGTCCCGGTGAAGCGATGCGGCCCCGGAGGGAGAGGGGAGTGTCTGCGCCAGCAGCGCCTGCGCCCGCGCGATCTCGCGCCGCCCTGGCAGGAACGCCAGCACGTCGCCGTCGTTCTCTTCCAGCGCCTGCCGCGCGACGCGGGCGAGCTGGTGTTCGAGCGTCTCCTGCGCGCGCGCCGGCGGATACTCGATGCGCACCGGGAAGCTGCGCCCGGGACTGGTGAGGCGCGGCGCGTCCAGCCAGCGTGCGATGCGCTCGCCGTCCAGCGTGGCCGACATCACCAGCAGGCGCAGCTGCGGCCGCAGCGTGGCCTGCACCTCCAGCGCCAGCGCGGCGCCGAGGTCGCCGGCGAGGTGGCGTTCGTGGAACTCGTCGAACACGATCGCGCCGATGCCGGCCAGTTCCGGATCGTGCTGGATCAGCCGGGTGAGGATGCCCTCGGTGACCACCTCGATGCGCGTGGCCGCGCCCACCTTCGACTCGAAGCGGATGCGGTAGCCGACGGTCTGCCCGACCGCCTCGCCGAGCTGCTGCGCCATGAACTGCGCGGCGGCGCGCGCGGCGATCCGGCGTGGCTCCAGCATCACGATCTTCTGTCCGGCCAGCCACGGCGCATCGAGCAGGGCCAGCGGCACCTGGGTGGTTTTGCCGGCGCCCGGCGGCGCCTCCAGCACCAGTCGCGGCACCGCTTCCAGCGATGCGCGGATCTCGGGCAGCAGCGGGGTGATCGGGAACGAAGGCGGCGCACTCATCGCGCGGATGATAGCGGGCGCCGCCGTACGGCTGCCCCGGCAGCGTGCCGGGGCGATCGCCCGCTACGGCTTCGTGCCGGCGCCGGCCGGCGTGCGCAGCGGCTCCAGCGACTCGAACTTGCTCTGGTAGTCGTCGGTGATCTGCTTGGCGTCCGCGCCGCCGCGGATCACCCGCGGCGTGATCAGCACGATCAGCTCGGTGCGGTTGCGGCTGCGGTTGGTGCTGCCGAACAGCCGGCCCAGCACCGGCACGCGGTTGAGCCCCGGGATGCCGGTGTCGGTATTGCCCTCGGCCTGCTGGATCAGGCCGCCGAGCAGCACGGTCTGACCGCTCTGCACGGCGACCTGGGTGGCCAGCTTGCGCTGCGAGATGGCCGGATTGCCGTTGACCAGCGGCACCGACTTGTCGGCCTGGCTGACTTCCTGGCTGATGTTCATGTAGACCAGACCGCCGGGATTGATCCGCGGCTGCACGTTGAGGATCACGCCGGTACTCAGGTAGTTGACCTGGCTGTAGCTGGTGGTGGTGCCGATGCCGGTGTTCACGCTGGTCTGGTTGATCGGGATCTGGTTGCCGACCGCGATACTGGCCACCTGGTTGTTCATCACCACCATCGACGGCGCCGACAGCGTCTTGGTGTTGCCGCTGGTCTCCATCGCGCGCACGGCGACCTGCAGGTCGCTGTTGAGGAAAGAGTAAAAGAACGGCTCGCCACCGAACGCGTTGCCGCCCTGGCCCAGGCCCAGCTGGCGGTGGCGGTAGGGCTGGCCCGGCACGAACGTGCCGTTCGAGGTGCTGCCGGTACTGCCGGTCAGCCCCTCCAGGTACCACTGCACGCCGAACTGGAACTCGCCGGTGAGATTGACCTCGAGGATGCGCGTCTCGATCTGCACCTGCAGCGGCACGTTGTCGAGCTTGCTGATCGCCGTCTTGATCTCCTCCCACTGCGACGGGCGCGCGCGCACCAGCAGCTGGTTGCTGCCGTCGACCGAGCTGATCCGCACGCTGCCGTCGCTGGAGCTGTACTGCGCCTCGCTGGCCGCACCGTTGCCGCCGCCGACCGGGTTGCCGCCAAAACCGGCGGAGCTGCTGCCGAAGCGGCCGGCCGCGGCGCCACTGTCACGGCCGCCACCGGTGGCGCCGAAGCCGCCGCTGCCCATGCCACTGTTGACCTGGCCGCCACCGCGCGAGGCGTCGACCGGGTTGCCGAAACCGCCGGCGGTGCTGCCCATGCTGGTCGTGCCGGCGTTCTCGGCACTGCCCAGGGTGACACCGGTCAGCCCCGGCCCGACCTGGCCGCCGTTGTCACCGCCGCTGCCGGCGCCGTTGGCGTAGATCTGCGCCAGGTACTTCGCCAGGTCCGACGCCTTGATGTTGCGCACGTCGTAGACGAACAGCTGCGGCTCGTTGCCGCCGCCGCGGTCGATGCGCGCGATCCAGTCGCCGACTTCCTGCAGGTAGTCGCTCTGGGTGCTGATCACCACCAGCGCGTTGGTGCGCTCGATCGGGATGAAGCGCAGCATGCCGGCCAGCGGGGTGTTGCCATGCTCGCCGAACATCGCGTCCAGCTTCGGCATCAGCTCGCCGACGTTCGCGTACTGCAGGTTGAACACGCCCACCGACATGCCGCGCAGCCAGTCGACGTCGAACGTACGCACCATGCTCTGGTAGTTCGCCAGTTCCTGCGGCGTGCCGGACATCACCAGCAGGTTGCGCGCCGGATCCACCAGCAAGGTGGCGTCGGGCCGCGCGAACGGCTTGATCAGCTTCTGCATCTCGGTGGCGGAGATGTAGTGCAGCGGGAACAGCCGCGCCTGCAGGCCGCCCGCAGGCGCACTGGCGCCGAGGCTGGGCACCAGGTTGCCGGCCACCGCATCCTTCTGCGGCATCACCACGTAGCCGCCGTCGCGACGCACCAGCGCGTTGCCGGTCCACGACAGCAGCGTCTCCAGGATCGGCAGCGCCTGGCTGGCGTCGACCGGTTCGGAGGTGGCGAACGAGATGTTGCCCTGCACGCCGGGCACGATGGTGTAGTTCTGCTTGAGCAGGTCGCCGAGGATCGCCTTGACCACCGCCTGCACCGGCTGGTTCTCGAAGTTGAAGGTGACCGCGCCGTTGCCGCTCGCCGCCGGACGCGGCGTGGCCAGCGCGCCGGGCCGGATGAAGCGGCCGCTGCCGTGGCTGACCTCGGCGGTCGCCGTGCTCGCGCCGCGGCTGCCGCCCTCGTTGTTCAACGGCAGCGGCGCCGGCACCGGGTTCTGCGTGCCGGCCATCGCCTCGCGCTGCAGCGCGCCGTCGTCATGCGGCGGCGGCAGGCTGGCGCAGGCGGCCAGGGCCACCGCGAGGGCAAGCGCGGCGGTACGCAGGATAGGCTGGATGAGCATGCGGGACATGGATCAGTGTTCTCCTTCGTGGGCCGCGGCGGCACGACCGGCCCGACGTTGCTGGATGTTCCTGCGCAGCCGCTCGGCGGCCGATGCCGCTGCGGACGATGGCGCGGCCGGCGAGGCGGCGCGCCTCGGCGGCGCAATGGTGCCCTGGCCGGAGCCGCTGCGCCCGGCCGCCTCCTTGCCTTCGTCCGGCGCCAGCTGCATCGCCGCCGCACCGGCCGGCTGGTCGCGTGTTTCCGCCGCGGCGCGAGGCGCATCGATCGGCGCGCCGGCCGGCAGCTTCAGTTCGGTGCGCCCGGCCGGGGAGTCGAACAGCGCCGAACGCGGGCGCAGTTCGACCAGCTTCACGCTGCCGTCTGGCAGCGTCTCGCCTTCGCGCAGGCGCACCTGGCGGTCGCCGTTGCGATCCTGCAGCAGGGCCATGCGCAGGCCCGGGGTGAGCAGGATGCCGGTCAGTTCGAGGTCGCCCAGGCTGCTGCCACCATCGGCGCGGGCAGCCGGCTTGCGGTCGGGGCTGAACAGCGGTTTCTGCCAGACCTGCGCGTACTGCGGCAGCGGCACCGGGGTCGGCAGCTCGGCCTGGCGGCCAGTCGGCGGCAACGGCGGCGGCTGGCGCGGCGCATCCCAGCGCACGCCGCGGCCGAGACCGGCCAGCAGCAACAGCAGCACGGCGCCCAGCAACAGCACGAGGGCGACCAGCCACGGGGTCAGCTGACGCTGGCTGGCGGCGTTCATGGCCCGACTCCCGCATCGTCGGGTGCACGCTCCGCCGCTGCCGGCGCGGCACGGCTCGGGCGCACGTAGCCGGACAGGCTGAACTGCACTTCCAGCCCCGCCGAGCTGTCCTGTTGCGCAACCACCGGGTTGCGGTAGATGCTGAGGTCGTCGATGAACAGGTACGGTGTGCCCTGCTCCAGCGCCTGCAGCACGGCCGCCAGTGGTTCCATGTCGCAGTTCAGGCTGATGCTCACCGCCGCCTTGCGGTACGGCTCGCCGGGCGAGGCGGGGGGGCTCGGCAGCGGCATCTTCTGGCTCACCGTGCAGCGGTTGCCGCCGGCGTTGGCGGCGACCACGTCGATCACGCGCTGCATCAGGTCGCCGGCGGCGGTGTTGGGATCGTCGGCGGCGAGGAACGCGCTGCTGGCCGCCTGGCCGGCACCGAGCGCGGCAAGGCGCTGCTGCAGCTCGGGCTTCTCGGCGATCGCCGCGGCGTAGCGGCTGTGCGTGTCGCGCAGGTCGGCCATGTCGCCGCTGATCTGCCGCAGCGGCACCACGAACCACCAGTGCAGCAGCACGAAGTAGGCCAGCCCCACCGCCAGCAGCAGCAGGACGATCGCCGCGATGCGGCTGTCGCGCGGACTCATGGCGGTCAGTTTCATGGCGCGCTCCCGCCGGGAGTCGGCTTGGCCGCCGGCGGCTTCGGCTGGTTCACGCGCGCGGTCAGGTAGAAACGTTCCTTGCCGGTGGTCGGGTCGGGCTGGATGCTGCCCTGGAAACTGGCATCGATGATCAGCTTCGAATCCTTCAACACATCGAGCAGCTTGGCGGCCTGCTGGCTCTGCCCCTGGAAGCCGACCTGGCCGGTGTTGTCGACGCTGAAGCGCTCCAGCCAGGTGCTGTCGGGCAGGCGTTCGGTGGCTTCCTGCAGCAGGCCGAGCATGGCTACCGTGTCGTGCTTGCGCCGGGCCAGGAAGCCGGCGGCGCCGGCGTTGTCCTGCAGCTGCTGGCGCAGCGCGGCCACCTGCTGCGCCTCGCCGCGCATCGCCGCGACCTCGGCCTGCATCTGCGCCAGCGCCAGCTGCCGGTTGTGCAGCCACTCGCCCAGCACCAGCAGCGCCAGCAGCACGCAGGCCGCGGCCAGCATCAGGTTCAGCCGGCGGCGCGGGCGCGGGCGGCGCGGCACCTGCTGCGGCGGCAGCAGGTTGGCGCCGAGACAACCATTGCCGAGCGTCAGATCCACCGCGTCGACCTCGATACCCTGCGCGCGCAGGCGCGCCAGCAGCGGGTCCAGCGTGTCGCGGGTGGCCACCACCAGCTCGGCGCTGAAGCGCCCCGGCGGCGCCGGCGTGACCGGCTCGCGCACGGCGTAGTACACCTGCGCCAGCTGGAACGGGGTCTGCCGGTCGACCTCGAAGCCAGCCACCTGCAGCAGGTTGTCGCGCGCGGCCAGCGGCAGTGTCAGCGTGCGCCGCAGCGCCAGCGCCGGCGGCAGCAGCAGCGCCAGCCGCAGGTCCTCGCGGTCCACCCGGCCGAGCGCGTCGTCCAGTGCGGCCGGCGCCACGTGCACACCGTCGGCGGCCATCATGGCGCCGTCTTCCCAGCGCGCCAGCACCTCGGCGTGGCCGCTGCGACGCAGGGTCCACTGCGCATCCGCGTGCTGCAGCAGGTGCCAGTCGGCGCCGCTGCCGAACCAGCCGCGCCAGCGCGGCGGCAGCAGCTCGCGCAGCTCGCCGCCCCACCAGCCGAGGAAGCCCGGCAACGGCGAGGCGCGCCAGCCCCGGCGTACACGCTCCACCCACGGCCGCAGTGACGGCGTTGCCGTATTCATTCCGCCTCCCCTTCCTGCCAGCGCAGCACCAGGTACGGTTGCGCCTGCCCCGCCTGCAGGCGAATCGTGGCGCGCAGGATTGCGCGCGTGCCGTCGGCCAAGGTGGCCTCCGAACGAATACTATGCGTGGTTCCGTTGTTCAGGACCAGCCGCGGGTCGGCCGCGTTGCGCTGCCGTGCGGCGCGGATCTGCTCCAGCTGCGCCGGCGTCATCCCGGGGATCGCGGCCAGCGCCAGCGGCGGCGCGGTGTTCGGGTCCGGGCTGGCGGTGCCGGCCCAGATCGTCACCGCCGGCGCCACCTGCCGGTACAGCGCGGGCGTCATGCCGAGCACCATCTGCAGCTCCTCGATGCTGGCGAACGGGCCGCCGCGCGGGCCGTAATCGCGGCCGGCCGCCTTGTACGCCGCGCGCTGGCTGGCCGCGTCTCCCTCGAGCACGGTCGGGTTGCGCCAGTCCAGCACGTGCCCGGCTAGCGCCTGCGCCTCGGCCGCGTTCAGCCCGGCCGCCTGGAACAAGCCGCGCAGCACCTCCGGCGAGCCGGCGTTGAGATCGACCTTGCCGCCCTCGTCGATCGCGCGCACGACGACTTTGGCGCGGTCATAGTCGAATGCATACGGCCGGCCATCGCCGGTCCAGCGTCGCGCCGGTTGCGGATCCTGCAAAGCGTACAGCGCGCGCATCAGGCCGGCCTCGGCGGCGTAATGCGCCTGGGTCTGGGCGAACTGGTAGCGCGCCTGCAGGCCTTCGGTGCGCGCCAGCGCGGCGTAGCCGCCGAGCAGGATCGCCAGCAAGGTGCACGCCCACAGCACCAGCAGCAGGGCAACCCCGCGCTGGCGGGTCGGCAACCCTGGCAGCGCAGGCTTCACCGGATGCTCCCGCCGCGCACCTGCATCGGCGACATGCCAGCCTGCAGCGGACTGGCCCGCAGCGGCACCTCCAGCGGCGGCCACGCCACCACGCCCGGCGCCTGCAGCTCGATCCGCACCAGCTGCGGCAACCGGCGGCCGTCGGGCCACGCCGGCGACCATGGCACCACGGCGCCCTGCGGGTCGACGCCGCGATAGCTGAAGCCGCCGGCCTTGATCTGGTCGAACAGCACCTGCGGCTCGCCCAGCGGCTGCGGCGACTGGCCGTCCGGCGGCAGCAGGGCCAGGCTCAACTCCAGCCGCAGGCCACCGTGGCCGTCGTCGACCAGCTGCAGCCGCTGCAGCTGCGGGCCGAGCTTGCCGAGGTAGCCGGGCAGCGGCGCCACGTAGCGCATCTCGCGCGCACCGCCCTCGAAATAGAGCGGCTCGCCGCGGTCGCTGCGGCCGATCGGCTGCAGCATGCTCTGCGCCAGCTCGCGGCGCAGGAACTGCTGGGCCGAGCGCACCTGGTCGATCCGCTCGATCGCCGCGGTGCCCGAGCGCACGCTGTGGCTGGCGGTACGGATGCCCGCGTATACCCCGACCAGCAGCAGCGCCAGCAGCGCCAGTGCGGCCAGCACCTCCAGCAGGGTGAAACCCGCGGCGCGTTTCACCGGACTGCCTGCGCGTTGCCGGCAAGGTTGGGCGTGCCCAGCCGCAGCGTGCGGAAGTGCGCCCTGCGCGGATGCGCCGGCGAACCCCACGCCACGGTCAGGTCCAGCTGATACAGCTGCAGCGGTTCGCCCGGCATCGCCGGCCCGCCCGGACTCCACGGCGTCACGTCGAGCTGCCAGCGGTACTGCGGGTTGAAGCGGCCCGAGCGGCTGCCCGGCCTGACCGGCTCGCCCACGAACGCGCCGTCGAGCAGGCTGCGCGCGCGCATCGCCACCTCGCTGTACGCGGCCGCGTTGTGGCTCAGCCCGATCGACGCGCCCGCCACCTTCATCAGCGCGGTGAACGCAATCGCCAGCAGCATGATCGCGGCGATGACTTCCAGCAGGGAGAAGCCCTGCTGGCGGGATTCGGGATTCGGGATTCGGGATTCGGGAAAGCGGACGGCTGGCGCTGGCGCGCCTTGCCGAATCCCGAATCCCGTATCCCGAATCCCGGCTCTCATCGCCGCGCCACCGCATCGACCACGCGCACTTCGCCGGTCAGCCACACCACGTTGACGTGCCACTCGCGCCGGCCGCTCTTCAGCGTGATGCGCCCGCCGGTGGAGCTGCCGTCGGGGAAGAAGCGGATGCGTCCGGTGTGGTCGTTCGGCTGGTCTTCCTTCGCGCTGGTGATGCTCACGCGCAGGCCGCTGGGCAGGCGCACGTCCTGCCGCTTCGCGCCGTCGTAGCTGTTGGCGCGGGTGTCCAGGTCGAAGTGCTGCTCCTCGCCGCGCACGATTGCCTGCGCACGGGTCGCGCGCAACGCGCCGGCCAGCTCGCTGCTGGCCGCGCGCACCCGCGCGCTGGCCAGCCCCTGGCTCACCGAAACCGATACCGCCGCCGCGGCAATGCCGACCAGCAGGATCACCGCGAGCATTTCCAGCAGAGTGAAGCCGGCGGCGCGGCCGCTGCCGCGCCCGGGAATCGGGAATCGGGAATAGGGAATCGGCAAGCCGGGCTCCCGCAAGTTCGCGGGGGCTGCTTTGCCCATTCCCGATTCCCGATTCCCGATTCCCTGCTTCATTGCCAGTTCCCGACGTCCTTGCTGTAGCCGTCGCCGCCGGATTTGCCGTCCTGGCCGTAGAAGACCAGGTCGAAGCTGCCATGCTGGCCCGGGTACTGGTAGCCGAAATCATGGCCCCACGGGTCCCTCAGGTCGGACTCCTTCGCGTACGGGCCCTGCCAGTTCGATGCGTTCGCCGGCTTGGTCACCAGCCCTTCCAGCTGTTGCGGCGGCGCGCCGTTGTCCAGCGCGTAGTTCTCGATCTTCTGGTTCAGCGTCATCAGCTGCGCCTTGCCCGCGCCGTACTTGCCCTTGTCGACGTTCTTGCCGACCTGGGTCACCACCACCGCGCCGATGATGCCGATCAGCACGATCACCGCGAGCATCTCGAGCAGGGTGAAGCCGCTGGCGCGCGAAGCGCGCCCGGGATTCGGGATTCGGGATACGGGATTCGTAAAAGCGGACGGCAGGCGCTGGCGCGCCTTGCCGAATCCCGTATCCCGTATCCCGAATTCCATTGCACGTTCAGCCATAAATGTCTCCACGTTTCATTGAATATTGCTGGTCAGACTCAAAAGCGGCAGCAGGATCGCGGCCATGATGATCGCCACCAGTACGGTCATCACGATGGTCAGCGCGGGCACCAGTGCCGCCAGCAGGCGGTCGATCGCGCGTCTGGATTCGAGCTCGAAGGTGTCGGCGACCTTCAGCAGCATGGTGTCGAGCTGGCCGGCCTCCTCGCCCACCTGCACCATCTGCATGGCCAGGCGCGGGAACAGTTTCGACTGGCCCAGCGCCAGGCTCAGGCCCGCGCCGCCCTTGACCTGCTCGTGCGCCGCGTCCAGCGCCGCGTCCAGCGCGCGGTTGCCGGTGACCTGGCGCGCGATGGTCAATGCGCTGAGCAACGGTACGCCGTTCTTCAGCAAGGTGCCCAGCGTGCGCGCGATGCGCGCGGTTTCCACCTTCAGCAGCAGCGGACCGACCACGCGCAGCCGCAGCAGGCGGGCGTGCCAGGCCAGCCGCGCCGCCGGTTCGCGCAGCCGCGCGCGCCAGGCGGCTAGGCCGCCGCCGAGCAGCAGCACGATCAGCCACCACCACGCCTGCAGCGCGTTGCCCAGCGCCAGCACCGCGGCGGTGATCCACGGCACCGGTACCTGCATGTCCTCGAAGATCGGCACGAACTGCGGCACCACATAGGCCAGCAGCAGCACCAGCGAACCGAGCACGCCGACCAGCAGGAACGCCGGGTAGATCAGCGCATTGACGATGCTGCCGCGCAGCTGCTGCGCGCGCTCCAGGTAATCGGCCAGCCGGCGCAGTGTTTCTTCCAGTGAACCGCCCGCCTCGCCGGCACGCACCAGGCTGACGTACAGCTTGGGGAACACGCCGTGTTCCTCGTCCAGCGCCGAGGACAGGCTGTTGCCGCCGCGCACGCGGTCGCGCACACGCTCGACCAGTTTCTTCGCGCTCTCGCCCTCTGGCAGTTCCAGCAGGATACCGAGCGCGCGGTCCAGCGGCTGGCCGGCGCCGAGCAGGGTGGCCAGCTGATGGGTGAACTGGGCCAGCTGGTCGCCGCTGAACGGGCCACGCCGAAACAGCGCGGCCAGCCCGCTGCCGCCGCCGGCGCCGTCGGCCGGCTGCGCTTCCAGCGGCGTGTGGCCCTGGTCCTGCAGGCGACCAATCACCTCCTCCACGCTGGCCGCCTCCATCCGGCCTTGCAGGACTTCGCCGGATTCGTTGACGGCCTTGTAGCGGTATTGGCTCACTGGGCATGCCCCGTGAGCCGGGATTCGGGATTCGGGATTCGGGATTCGGAAAAGCGCGTACGCGCCGGGCCGTCGTATCCGCTCTTGCTTCTACCAATCCCGAATGCCGAATCCCGAATCCCGGCCTTCAGGCGAATCCCGGCCTTCAATTCAGCCTTCCTGCGTGACACGCAGCACCTCCTCCAGCGTGGTGATGCCGGCCACGGCCTTGGCGATGCCGTCCTCGTACATGGTGCGCATGCCCTCGCTGCGCGCCTGTCGCTCGATGTCGCCCTCGCTGGCCCGCTGCATCACCAGCCGGCGCAGCGGATCGCTCATGGTGAGGAACTCCATGATCGCGCGGCGGCCGCGGTAGCCGCTGGGGTTGGCCGCGCTGCTGCCCGGTTTCCACAGCCGGATCGGCCGCTCGTCGGTGTATTTGTGCAGCTCGAACTGCTCGATCACCTCCGGCAGCGCGTCGTACGGCATCGCGGTTTCCGGGTCGAGCCGGCGCACCAGCCGCTGCGCCAGGATGCCGTTGATGGTGGAGCCGAGCAGGTAATCCTCCACGCCCATGTCGAGCAGACGGGTGATGCCGCCGGCGGCCGAGTTGGTGTGCAGCGTGGACAGCACCAGGTGGCCGGTGAGCGCAGACTGGATGGCGATGCGGCAGGTTTCCAGATCGCGCATCTCGCCGATCATGATCACATCCGGGTCCTGGCGCATGATCGAACGCAGCGCGCCGGAGAAATCCAGCCCGATCTGCGGTTTCACCTGGATCTGGTTGATGCCTTCGAGCTGGTACTCGACCGGGTCCTCGACGGTGATGATCTTCACATCGTTGGTGTTGATCCGCGACAGCGCGGTGTACAGCGTGGTGGTCTTGCCCGAACCGGTGGGGCCGGTCACCAGCAGGATGCCGTGCGGGCGTTCCAGCACGTCGACGAAGCGCTGCTGAAAGCGGTCGGTGAAGCCGAGCGAGGCGAAGTCGAACACCACCGACTCGCGGTCGAGGATGCGCATCACCACCGACTCGCCGAAGCTGGTCGGCACGGTGGACACGCGCAGGTCGAGCTCCTTGCCCTGCACGCGCAGCTGGATGCGGCCGTCCTGCGGCAGGCGGCGCTCGGCGATGTTCAGCCGCGCCATGATCTTCACGCGTGAGATCACCGCGGCGGTGGACGACGACGGCGGCGCCTCCACCTCGTGCAGCACGCCGTCGATGCGGTAGCGCACCTTCAGCCGGTTCTCGAACGGCTCGATGTGCACGTCCGACGCGCGTTGCTCCACCGCGCGCTGCAGGATCAGGTTCACCAGCCGGATCACCGGCGCCTCGGACGCCAGGTCGCGCAGGTGCTCGACGTCGTCCTCTTCTGCGGCGCTGCCGTCGAGATTCTCCACGATGGTGCCCATCGCCGAACGGCCCGTGCCGTAATAACGCTCGATCAGCCCGTCGATCTCCGAACGCAACCCCACCCGCAGCGCCACCGGCCGCCCGGCGGCCAGTGCCACCGCCTGCAGCGGATACGGGTCGGCCGGATCGGCCACCAGCAGCGCCAGCCCGTGCTCGCCGTCCTGCACCGGCACCACGTGCTGCTGCTTGAGGAAGCGCAGCGAGAGATCGAGGTCGGCCGGCGGCAGCTCCGGCGCGTCGCGCGCGGCCAGCAGCGGCACCTGCAGCAGCTCGGCCCAGGCCTCGGCCAGGTCGCGCTCGGAAACCAGCCCAAGCCGCGCCATCAGGGCGGTCAGCGTGCCCTCGGCCGACTCCTCGTGCAGGCGGCGGGCACGGCCCAGGTCGCCCTCTTTCAGACGACCGCGCGCGACCAGCCAGGCGCAGACTTCCGCTTCGCGGTCCTCCACGGCCCGACCCGACCCGCCAACCGCCGGCTCGATCATTGCCGACATCCTCCACCCCGCTCGATACCTGCGAACAGCCGTCGACGCCCCCCGCGACGAAACGGCACGCAGCATAGTTAGCACATCCGGCCGGCGGCAGGTGAATGCATCCCGCTGGCAGCCATCGCGACGGCACAAACGCTCATTGTGAGGCCTGTGGCCGTCGCGTACGATTTCCGCGGCCTAGGAAAATTTCCGGTGCCGCGCCCGGCATGACCCGGATCGCAGGCCGCGTCGTGCCCGCGGCCAGCGCGCGTTTGCACCGCTGGCCGGCTCTGGGACAATGCCGCTTTCGACCACCGGCAACACCATGCAACTGCTCGACATCGGCGCCAATCTTACCCATGAATCGTTTCAGCACGACCTCGACGCCGTGCTGCAGCGCGCCCGCGTGCAGGGAGTGACGAGGATCGTCGTCACCGGCGCCTCGCGCGTGGGCAGCGAACACGCGCTGGCGCTGGCCAGGGCGCACCCTGGCACGCTGTTCGCCACCGCCGGCGTGCATCCGCACCACGCGATCGACTACGACGACGCCGCCGATGCGCGGCTGCGCGAACTGGCACGGGACCCGGCGGTACGCGCGGTGGGCGAAACCGGGCTCGACTACAACCGCAACTATTCGCCGCGCGAGGTGCAGCTGCACGTATTCGAACGGCAACTGCAGATCGCGGCGGACCTGCAGATACCGCTGTTCCTGCACCAGCGCGACGCGCATGCGGACTTCGTCGCGCTGCTGCGGCACTGGCGCGACCAGGTGCCCGGCGCGGTGGTGCACTGCTTCACCGATACCGGCGAGGCGCTGCGCGACTATCTCGACCTGGACTGCCACATCGGCATCACCGGCTGGATCTGCGACGAGCGCCGCGGCACCCACCTGCGTGAGCTGGTGCGCACGATTCCGGCGAACCGGCTGATGATCGAGACCGACGCGCCCTACCTGCTGCCGCGTACGGTGCGCCCGCCACCCAGTCACCGGCGCAACGAGCCGATGTACCTGAAGCACATCTGCGAGGAAGTCGCCCGCGACCGCGGCGAAAGTGCGGAAGTCACCGCGGCGAACAGTGCCGCGACGGCGGAGGCGTTCTTCAACCTCGCAGCAGCCCCGTAGGAGCCCGCTGACAGGCGATGCTTTCGGGGCCGGGATTCGGGATTCGGCAAGAGCATCACCCGCCCGCGGGACCCTACCTGATGTGTCGGGTCTCGCCGGGCGCCAGGCCATCCAGCGCGTACTCGCCGATGCGCACGCGGATCAGGCGCAGGGTGGGAAAGCCCACCGCCGCGGTCATCCGGCGCACCTGGCGGTTGCGGCCTTCGCGCAGGGTCAGGCTGAGCCAGCTGGTGGGGATGGACTGGCGGAAGCGCACCGGCGGATCGCGCGGCCACAGCCAGTCCGGTTCGGCGGCGAAGGCGGCTTCGGCCGGCAGGGTCGGGCCGTCGTTCAGGACAACGCCGCGGCGCAGCACCTGCAGCGCCGCCTCGTCGATCGTGCCCTCGACCTGCGCCAGGTAGGTCTTGACCTGCTTGTGGCGCGGGTCGGTGAGCCGGTGCGCCAGGCGGCCGTCGTCGGTCAGCAGCAGCAGGCCCTCGCTGTCCTGGTCCAGCCGTCCAGCCGCATAGACGTCTTTTTGCATGACGAAATCGGCCAGCGTGGCGCGACCGCGATCGTCGGTGAACTGGCACAGCACGCCGTACGGCTTGTTCAGCGCGAGCAGCATGCTGCGCTTCGGCTCAGCGCGACGCGGTCGCCGGCGCCGCGGCCTTGACGAAGCGCAGGGTCATCCGGTCGGACTCGCCGATCGCCTGGTATTTCGCCTTGTCCCGCTCGCCGAGCGCAAGGGTGGGCGGCAATGTCCACACGCCCTTCGGGTAATCCCTGGTGTCCTTCGGGTTCGCGTTGATCTCGCTGCTCTCGTCCAGCGCGAAGCCCGCCTCGGTGGCCAGCTTCACCACGTAGCCGGTGGGCAGGTAGCCGCTGGACTTCACCGCTTCCAGCGAGGCGCCGTCGGCGGTGCGGTGGTCGACCACGCCGAGCACGCCGCCGGGCTTGAGCACGGCGTAGAACGCCTTGAACATCGCCGGCGCAGTGTCGGCCATGACCCAGTTGTGCACGTTGCGGAAGGTCAGCACCAGGTCGGCCGAGGCCGGCGCACCGAGCACCGGCGCCTTCGGGTCGAACGGCACGATGCGGGCGTTGCCGTAGTGCGCCGGGTCGGCGGCGAATTTCTTGCGCAGCGCGCTGTCGTCGTCGCGCGCTTCGCTGTCGGCGGCGGGCGCCTTTTCCGCCGCGATGTAGTGGCCGTTGTCGTGCAGCAGCGGCGCCAGGATCTCGGCGTACCAGCCGCCACCGGGGGTGATCTCGATCACCGTGCGGTCCGGCCGCACGCCGAAGAACTGCAAGGTGGCCTTGGGGTGGCGATACGCGTCGCGGGCGCGGTTCGCCGCCGAACGCCAGCTGCCGGCCAGCACGCTGTCCAGCTGCGCGGCGGTGAAGTCGCTGGCGCTGGTGGGCGGCACCAGCTCGTCCGCCGGCTGGTCCGGCTCGGCCGAGGCGGCCCGTGCCGTCTGCGCTCCGGCCATCGTGGGCAGGCCCAGGCAAGCAGCCAGCAGCACCGCGACCAGGCGCGCCGTACCCATCCTTGCCACTCGTATCCCGCGGTTCATCGTTGACTCCCTGGCGCGCTGGCCGTCCGGATTTGACGCAATATCACGAAAATCATGTGCAGGCCGGGTAGATGGCTCAAAACGGCCGCGGGCACACCGATTGCAGGCCGTCGATATGTTCGTGCAGGTCCGGCGCGATGCCCTGCCACATCGGGTCGAGGATGAAGTCGATGCCTTCGTAGCGGGCCAGCTTCGCGGCCGGAATGAAATCCGCATCGCCGGCGACCAGGATGATCTGATCGACCAGCTTCTTGTCGGTCAGCGCAGCGATGTCGATGCCGATCTTCATGTCCACCTGGGTCTGGCGCATGTCCGGCTCGAAGTGCTCGTCGCGCAGGTCGTCCCAGCGCAGGCTGCCCTCGCGCAGCTGCTGGTAGGCGTTGCGCTTCAACTGCCATTCGCCGCGTTCGGCCAACCGGCCCAGCCGCAGCGCCATCTTGCGCTGGCGGCGCAGCTGGTCGTGCAGCTCGCGGCGGAACGCGGCGGCGCCGGTGCGGCCGAAGTCGATGCTGCTGCCGCTGATCGGCTTGACGAAGTTCTTTTCCAGCGGCGGACAGTCGTAGAAGTAGATGCGGTACAGCTGCTCGCGCGGACGGTCGAGCGCCTTCAGGTGTTCCAGCGCCATGCCGAACACGGTTTTCGCCACCGCGCGCGCATCGCCGGCGTCGCGCTCGCCGTAGACCTTGCGGTAGCGGGCAAGGAAAAAGGCACCGCTGACGAGGATGGCGGTGCGGTTCATGGGACAACCTTGGGCATGGTGTGCGCGGAGATAAATGACGATGGACGCTGCCGGCAGGATGGGGCCGGCGGCGTGGGCGCATTCTACGTCAGTAGTGGATCACCGAGCGGATCACCTGGCCGCCGTGCATCAGTTCGAACGCCTCGTTGATGCGCTCCAGCGGCAGCACCTGGCTGATCATCTCGTCGATGCGGATCTCGCCGGCCAGGTAGCGCTCGACGTAGCCGGGCAGCTGCGAGCGGCCCTTCACACCACCGAACGCCGAGCCACGCCACACCCGCCCGGTGACCAGCTGGAACGGCCGCGTGCTGATCTCCTGCCCGGCGCCGGCCACGCCGATGATGATCGACTCGCCCCAGCCCTTGTGGCAGCACTCCAGCGCCGAGCGCATCACCTGCACGTTGCCGATGCACTCGAACGAATAGTCCACGCCGCCGTCGGTGAGCTCGACGATGACCTGCTGGATCGGCGTGTCCGGATAGTCGTTGACGTTGATGCAGTCGGTGGCGCCCAGCGCCTTCGCCATCGCGAATTTTTCCGGGTGGCGGTCGATCGCGATGATGCGCCCGGCCTGCGCCATCACCGCGCCCTGCACCACCGACAGGCCGATGCCGCCCAGGCCGAACACCGCCACCGTGGCTCCGGGTTCCACCTTCGCCGTGTTCAGCACCGCGCCGATGCCGGTGGTGATGCCGCAGCCGAGCAGGCAGACCTTCTCCAGCGGCGCGGCCTGGTTGATCTTCGCCAGCGAGATCTCCGGCAGCACGGTGTATTCGCTGAACGTGCTGGTGCCCATGTAGTGCAGCAGCGGCTTGCCGTTCAAGGAGAAGCGCGAGGTGCCGTCGGGCATCAGGCCCTGGCCCTGGGTGGCGCGGATCTTCTGGCACAGATTGGTCTTGCCGGACAGGCAGAACTTGCACTCGCCGCATTCGGGCGTGTACAGCGGAATCACGTGGTCGCCGACCTTGAGCGAGGTGACGCCCGCGCCGACTTCCTCCACGATGCCGCCGCCCTCGTGGCCCAGGATCACCGGGAACTGCCCTTCCGGATCGGCGCCGGACAGGGTGAACGCGTCGGTGTGACAGACGCCGGTGGCGACTATGCGCACCAGCACCTCGCCCGCCTTCGGCCCGGCCACGTCGACCTGTTCGATGGAGAGCGGCTGGCCGGCGGCCCAGGCCACCGCGGCGCGTGATTTCATGATTCAACTCCGGATGTTCGGCAACGACCCACGATGATGACGCGTTTGGCTGCTTTGCGGAACCGCGTCAGCCGACCGGCTTGTCGTCGGGGCGGAACGCCGACATCTGTCGACGGTAGTCGTCCGCCTCGGCCAGCAGCCATTGGCGGAACAGCTGCAGGCCGCGGTGCTCCAGCGAGCGCGGCGGATACACCAGCCAGTAGGCCTCCTCCACCGCCAGGTAGTTGTCGCCCAGCACTTCCAGCCGGCCGGCGTCGATCAGCGACTTCGAGGTCACCATCCGCCCCAGCGCCACGCCAAGGCCTTCCAGCGCGGCGTGGCGCAAGGCGTCGAGACTGTCGAACTGCGCCACGTAACGTACCGGTGGCGTGCCGCCGCTGCGGCCGAACCAGTCGCTCCAGCGCCGGGACGGACTCGGCTCGCCGAGCAGCGGCCAGCGCGACAGCTCGCGCGGGTCGGCGCCGCCCATCCGCACGATCAACGCCGGCGCAGCCACCGGCGCGATCCACTCGCCGAACAGCCGCTCGCTGTGCAGCCCCGCCCATTCGCCATGGCCGTAACGCAGGGCGACATCCACCGGCTCGCGCTCGAAATCCACCAGGGTCGAAGCCGATTGCAGGCTGAGTTCCAGCTCCGGATGCGCGGCGACCAGCCGCGGCAGCCGCGGCACCAGCCAGCTCGACATGATGCCGGGGCTGGCGCTGAGCGTGAGCGCGTCATGGTGGCGCGTGCGATACCCCGCCAGCGCATGCTCGATGCCGTCGAAGTGCGTGCCGACCGCTTCCAGCAGCACGCAACCCTCGGCGGTCAGCTTCACCCCGCGCGGGCCGCGCTCGAACAGGCGCCGTTCCAGGCGCTCCTCCAGCTGGCGCATCTGGTGGCTCAGCGCGCTGACGGTGAGGTTGGCCTGCGCCGCGGCGCGCGACAGGTTGCCCTGCCGGGCGACCAGCACGAACTGTTGCAAGAGCCCCAGCGGTAGTCTTCCCATCTTGAATTTCGCTCAAGTCTGACTTGCGAATATATCGCTTTTTGGCGGCCCTTCGCGCACGTATCTTGAGCACTCCCCAAGCCCAGGACTCCCTTCAGGAGGCTTCCCCATGCACTCGCTGTGGAAAGATCTGCTGTTCCTGCACGGCCACCTGCTGCACAAGGACGACCTGGACTGGCGCCCGGAGCCGGAGCCCGTACCCAGCCCGTCCGACGGCACCGCCGCCGGCACCGACCCTGCCGTCAAGACCACCCGGCTGCTGGCCTGCTGCGCCAGC
This sequence comes from Rhodanobacter sp. FW106-PBR-R2A-1-15, assembly GCF_058789735.1. Lineage (NCBI taxonomy): Bacteria > Pseudomonadati > Pseudomonadota > Gammaproteobacteria > Lysobacterales > Rhodanobacteraceae > Rhodanobacter > Rhodanobacter sp. FW106-PBR-R2A-1-15. Next base: position 37,534 of record NZ_JBYTEM010000041.1, read on the forward strand.
GTGTGGCCGCGGATCATGGCCCCGCGTTGAGCGCGGCGCGGGCTTGAATGCCGCCGATATGCAGCCACTTGGAGGAAGGCGTACGACCGCTCGCGCGCCAACCCCCAAGTTCGCCGCCACCGGAGGCATGCCATGCAACCACGCCCGCTCGGCAATTCACCGCTCTCTATCGCCCCGCTCGCCTTCGGCGGCAACGTGTTCGGCTGGAGCGCGGACGAAAAGCGCTCGTTCGAACTGCTCGACGCGTTCGTCGATGCCGGCGGCAACCTGATCGACACCGCGGACGTCTATTCGGCCTGGGTGCCGGGCAACCACGGCGGCGAGTCGGAAACCATTTTCGGCAAGTGGCTGAAGCAAAGCGGCAAGCGCGAGCGGGTGGTGATCTCGACCAAGGTCGCCAAGTGGGCCGAGCAGCCGGGCCTGTCGCCGGTCAACATCCAGCAGGCGGTGGACGGCTCACTCAAGCGCCTGCAGGTCGACTGCATCGACCTGTACCAGGCGCATGAAGATGACGCCAGCGTGCCGATGGAAGAAACCCTGGGCGCGTTCGCCCGGCTGATCGAGGCCGGCAAGGTGCGCGTGATCGGCGCCTCCAACTTCGGCGCGGCGCGCTTCGCCGACGCGCTGGCCATGTCGAAACGGCACGGCCTGCCGCGCTACGAAAGTCTGCAGCCGGAGTACAACCTGGTCAGCCGAACCGGCTACGAGCAGGAACTGGAACCGCTGGTGCGCCGCGAGAATATCGGCGTGATCAGCTACTACGCGCTGGCCAGCGGCTTCCTCAGCGGCAAGTACCGCAGCAGCGCCGACCTGGCCAAGAGTAGCGCACGCGGCGGCGCGGTGAAGCGGTTCCTGAACCCGCACGGCCTGCAGGTACTGGCCGCGCTGGACGCGGTGGCCGCCGCGCATGGCGCCACCCCGGCGCAGGTCGCACTGGCCTGGCTGATCGCGCGCCCTGGCCTCACCGCGCCGATCGTCAGCGCCACCAGCGTAGAGCAGCTGCACGAACTGCTCGGCGCCACCTCCCTGCAGCTGAGCGACAACGAGATCGCACAACTGGATCTGGCCAGCGCCTGAGCGTTTGTAGGAGCGCACCCTGTGCGCGATGCTCTTCGTCACGTGACGGAAAAGCATCGCGCACAGGGTGCGCTTGTATGTTTGGTCCCGGCAAGCGAGAAAGAGCTTGCCGGGGTGGAGGGACCAGGT